>NZ_JABUZD010000043.1:0-22051 GCF_014897875.1 Halomonas sp. 3A7M | reverse complement strand
GGGTTAGAAGTGCTTCCGGGGGCCGGTCTCACGGATTCAGGTATACCTAAACCATCTTCAAAAAGAGACTTTATGTATTCATTATAATTTAGACAGCACGCCTGAAATCTTGCACTAAGATAGTCATCTATTCTCGTAGTCATTTGATGCTCTACTTCATGCCTGAGACCTATGAGAAATTTCAAATTCGATTTAGCTACCTTATCAATCGGACAAGAACGATCATCCAAACAGCGTTCTAACTCCCAATGCTTGTGCGCTCCTTTTTTTGTTTTGTGATATCTCTTCCTACTGCCTTTTTGGTCATAATAGCGGTATTCAACATTTTTAGATCGATAGTAAGCATGAAGCAAGTATGTCCATGCGATATTTGATAAAACAATAAAACTTTCAGATTTAAATTGTATGTTCGGGTTATTGAATATTTGGACTGCTGCAAGCATCGATTCTCTGGACTTTGTCAGAAGTTCCGTTTTTATCGATCCAATTTTTCGATTGCGCTTCGCCATAAAATTCCTTTGAACAATGTTTGAATACACATAACAGGTATTTGACTGCCCATACTATGATTGGGTAAGCTTGTTAGCACTTTTTCCCGTCAAATGCGGCCTTTCAAATCTTTCCAAGTCTATGTTTTTTATGAATATTGGTTTTTATATAGGCTATATATCCAAAATTTGCGCGCATGCTGAATTTTCCGTAACGTTCGATTAGAGTCGATAGCACCTATGCAAGATCATTCCTGTTTCGGCCATTGAGTTTTTATTGATATTCAACACTTTAGCTCAGCGACGACAAAGCCGCATAGCGGGTTTATCGTCCGACTGGAGCGACTTGTTAGGCACCTCATATGATACCCAAGGCTCCATGCCCAGCTCCATCAGAAAGCTTCTGTGAGTGCGCTATATGTTTCCTCCGGCAGGCTTAAACCCAATGAGCGAAGTTCGCCTTCAGTTATCTCGTTGACCATTGGCTGAGCCTCTCTAACCTTCTTCACAGCATCCCTGTCAGCACGCAAGAGCGCCATAACTTGCTTTAATGCAAATAGGTACCGGGGCGAGTGGTTTACGAGGCTTTCCAATACGGCATTTGAAATATCTTCTCCGTATGCCGCATCAACAACAAGTACGGAAAAATATGTGGATATGCCTTCATTGATTACGTTGGTTGCGGGTTCGCTTGGATTTTCAAGGCTTACAGATGGATACAAAAGGTGGCAGACTTCATGAGCAAGTTGGAAGTCGCGTTGTGCGTCGTCATTAATTGCCTTGTGGCTCAAAGCAACCTGAACCGTCCCACTCTCAGGCCAATAATGTAAATGGGGAGGATGTTCAAGGAATATGACTCCGTCGTATACCCAATCCGAAGTCATAGGTCCAAACATCTCCATGGCGAAGCCAATTAGCTCATCAGCTCTGGAGTTGCACTCTTCTGTGTAGAGGTGCAACTCCTCATCAGAAAATCGCATCATGCTTTCCAAGATTCCTAATAGTTGTATTAAATAACATTCTCGACATTTCACTTGAATGCGCACGCGCGCTCAACAATATTATTCTGCACGACCGACCACATTTCATCTTATTGAATTACTTAGATATTAAGTATAAATCGGCATTATAAAACCAACCATCACGCATGCAGCATATACCCAATAAACGTGCCGACTGCCTTTCCCGGCATGTCCGCTTTGGGTCGAAATCTGCCTTAAGCAACTCTCTATACCAGTCCAAAAGCGAGGCGAAACTGCATAGCACGCTTAGGCGTCTCTATCACCAAAATAATCATCCGTCGCCACGAGCCCCAGGCGGTCATCTGTATTGAAGGCTTGATCTCTGTCACTATCTTCGCTGAACAAATTTTGTACGCGGCGTTCTTGTTTGAAGTAAGCCAACGTGCTGAAAAAACAGCTTTCGCAAAGGTGAACTTCATAGCGCTCGCCGTCGTGTTGAGAGCCATAGCCCCAATGTGCCTTGAGGGTGGCGTACTCAAGATTTTCCTCTGCTACACGTGTTGTGGTTAGGCAGACATCGCACACCACATCAGTGACGGCCTCGACTTCTACTTTTTCAGTCACTTTCATTGCTATGCTCCTCCCCTACCGACCATGTACTCACTAACATGGCATGTGCAATGCGTGCCTATCTCGGCGGATGCTCATCACCTGATTGGGTGGCTGGAACAGGCTCTTCCACCTGCATGGCTTCCCAGTCGTCAGCGCCTACAGGCTCAAACGGCAGCTCATATTTGCCGACCGAGCCCTTAAGCCGCTGCAGAGGGCCACCGTCTGCTTTTATATCACTGGACTCATTAGATTTTTGCATCTAAGTGCCTTCTGCAGTGCGTGCGAAACCATGAATGCAGTATCACGGTAGACTCATTAACCTTAATCCACCCCAAGCGCTTTGACCACTGCATCAATCGGTTCGGCATAGAAGCTGGTTTGGAACTTGGTGAACAGCTCTCCGGGGATGGTAGGAATATCCATGGCGCTGCTCATGGGCAGAGTGACGCGCTTGCCACCGGCATCAAAGGCAACCTGCAGGCATTCCGCTAGACTTTCGACGGGTTTCAAGCTGCCCCCTAGACTCATGTCGCCCAGCACGACCATTTGGCTCTGAGTAGGTTTACCTACCAGGCCAGAGGAAAAAGCGACTAAGCTTGCTAGCGAGAGATCACGCAGCACGCCGCTATTTTGCAGATCGACCACATGAAGGTGGAAATCATGCTCCATGACCTTGCGGGCTCCGCTGATGCGGCTGGCGTTGGCCTTGAAGTAATCAAACGCCATTTTGACCTGCTCTTTGGCAGCCGTTGAGTTCCAAAGCCCTGACATGGCCAGCTTGCCGCTTCCCGCAGTAACCTGCATTTCGATGCGATAAACCCCCGGCATGCCCTTGTCGCTTAGGCCAATGGTGTGCACCACGCCTGGCTTGCCCTGGCCTTCTGGAATTAGGCCGCCACCGCCCTGCTCTTTTACTGACACAAAGCGCTCTTCCAGGGTCTCCTTGTCGATGTAGCTGAAATGGACATCATAAAACTCCATGCCGCCAATCTTTTTCAGCTGTTCTTTCACGCGGCGACGTACCTGCATGGCGTATTCCAGGCAATCGCGTACATCGTCTTTCATCAGCCCTTGTGAACCGCCGCCATGGGGAAACATCAGCTTAAGCAAGCCCGACACGGTTTTACGTACCGCGATCACGTCACGTTGGTTGAGGTTGTCACCCAGAGAGAAGTAACGATCAATCGCATCGGCGAAACTGCGCTTGCGCATCTCACGGAAAAATTCGGCTAGGTAATCGACGATAAACCCATAGCGCTGAGTGAAGAATGAGGGCCGCATCTTGGGGATTTCCCAGCCAGGAATATAGGCATGGAAGCGATCAAAGAAAGCGGCATCAATCATGGCATCAGGGAATGGCGTCAATAGGTGGCTGGTTTTCACCAGCGACTCCACGCTTTGATTGATGTTGCCAACGAACACCATCGAGGCTGAGGCTTCCATCTGTTCGCGCCCACGGGCAAAGGAGCCAGAGGCCATGTAATCCTTCATGATCTGCACCCCGTCCTTATCCTTGAACGAGATACCGGCCACTTCATCGAACGCCACCAAGTCCCACATACCCACCAGGCCAATGCGTCGCGAGCTCATGTTGTAGAACAGGTTAGCTACCGTGGTTTGCCCGCCGGAGACCAAAATGCTGTTGGGTGAACACTCTTTGTAGATATGGCTTTTGCCAGTGCCCCGTGGCCCTAGCTCGCAGACGTTGTAGTTGTTCTCAACAAACGGAATCATCCTGGCCAGCAGATGCCACTGCACGCTCTCATCAAGCTCGGCAGGTTCCATACCAATCGAGCGAATCAGCACTTCACGCCATTGAGCATTGGTGAACCCACGCCGCCCTTCAAACAGCTCGTCCATATTCATGTGGGGCATCTGAATCGGCTTGAGCAGGCTGACACCAAACGGCGAGCTTGTTTGCCCCTCTTCATGGAAGTAGCTGAGCGTGGCGATCACCCAAATCCCGCCTACCAGCAGCTTCTCGTGCTCTTTAACAATGCCTGCGGAGATTTCGGCATCTTTGATGCCTAGGTTACTGAACGCTGCTTCATAGCGGTCTTTTTTCTCATTCAGACGCACCGTGACACGATCAATCACCTTGAAGCTGCCGCGCTCGCGCACGATGGATTTCACTTTCTCCGCTTCATCCGGGCGAACGTAGTTATCCGTCAGAATTGCTTTGACGTTTTCCAACCCTTTAGCGATCACCTCCGCATCATCAGAGGCGCAGTACATGCCCAACAGGTACTCCAGCACATACACGGGCACATTAGCGCCCTCTTTCACGCGCTGGGTGAGGTCCTTACGCACCACGCGGCCCGCAAAGTGCGTGTTAAGTAGCGTATCCAGATCGGCGTCCTGAAGGGCGTCGGTAATGTGCGTGGCGGAAGATGAGTCAAAATCCATGTGGGCGGTCACTCCTGAACGACGAAAAAAGCACAATGCACAAACATAAAAGCTTCCCAGCTGATGACGGGCCTAGAAAAAATCATCCGTAAATGCGAGGTCGATCACCACCCGGTAGCGCTCCCGCTCGGTGCCCAGATCTTTATCACGCAGCACCAAGAAGTAGTCATTCTTGCGATCAAATGACGTGCCCGATAGCGAGAGGCGCACCGACTTCATGCGCTCGTTCATATTGTCGCTTGCGCTATCGAAGGTCACGACCTCTTCACTGGAAACCACCTCGCTGCCCGCGTAAATCGCCACCGACAACGTGACCGGGCGGAGGCGCTCGCTCACCGCTTCGGTTTGCAGCAGGTCGAAGCGCTGAATGTTATTGACCATTTTCAGCGATGCCTTGGGTGAGATCACCTCCACCTTGCGACTGGTGCGCTTTTCCACCTTCTCGCCCCGCAGCTGCTGAACGGTGAGCACCGGCACCACAATTTCCTGGGGCATAATGCCCCCGTGTACAAAGCGCGCCCCGCCGACAAAGTGAAAACGGTGTGCGCCTTTGGGTATCCAGAACTGGGTGTCGCAGTTGGTGCCTGCCGTATCGCGGGTATGGCCGTGCCACACGCTGGGGTTATCGGGCAGCGACTCGCCCAGCACATAGCGCTTTTTGCTTTTGAAGGCCGACGTTGGCTTGTCTGACAGCGCCGTGCGGTCGGTAGCATCCAACGCGCTGCGCTGGAATAGGAAGCCGTGGTCGGCGGTGACCAACACGGTGCTGGTGTTCAGGTGCATGAGAATTTTACGGGTTAGCTGATCCAGTTCATCAATGGCATCCTCCACCGCTGCGAACGTCTCGCTTTCGGTGTTAGCGGCATCCCCACGGGCATCCACCACGTTGTGGTAAACGTACATTAGCTGCACGCCTTTGATCTTTTCGCGCCCTTCTTCACGGCTCCAGCCTTTTACTTCTTCAGCGGTGACGGCTAACGCCTCCCCGCCTAGCGCGGCTTTGAGTAACTTACTGCGGTTCGCCGTGCCTTGGGTAGATTGGCCATTCACCAGCACCGTATCGCTGCCCGGCTGATAACGGAGTTCTCGGTGCGGTAACAGCGAGGCCATTCCCAGCGTGGTGTAGCTAGGCACCACACCTAACTGGCTTTTTAACGTCGCTTCACTGTAGCGCTTGGCATTAATGCGTTCACGCAGCTCTTCCGCCGCTTCATAGCGGAAGGCATCGCTGATCACCACCACCACACGCTTTTGGCGGCTAGCGGCTAGCTGGGGCTGCACCCAGTCACGGTAGAAATGCTGCTGGCTGGGTATATTGGGTAGCTTCCAGTGGGTGAGCCGCTGCTCGGCTTCCACGCGCTCGCTCCAGTTACGGGTGAGCTGGCCCAGGAACCACTCGTCATAACAGCGCTCAACGGCGGCATCCAGGTTTTTAAGCAGCTCCACGCCGGTGGCATCAGACGCCACGGCATAATGGCGATAGGCGGTATCAAAACGGTAGAGGTCTGTTTGGTAAGCATGGTACAGCGCCTCAACGCTCTCATAATGAAAGCCTTTGGCATGTTGATGACGCAGGCTAAACAGCGCAATCGCCGCGGTAAGCGCGGCGTACAGCTGCCGGTAGCGTTCGCGGCGGGCATCGTTTTTATGCCGCGATGCCCAATAACCGTCCAGGCGCGCCACAATGATGCTGTCGAACAGTTTCAGGTCGCGGGCATCCGCCGTGGGAATCGCCTGGCAGAGATCGACAATGATCTGCTTCTCCACCACCTCAAACGTCGCCACATGGCTTAGCTGCTCTAGCGGCACATCCTGCAGCTTGTCATCAATGCGCTGGGCATCCGCCACCCACCCGGAGATCACATCAAACGCGGGGTAAAAGCGTGAGCTATCTCGCCAGCGGGTGAGTAGCGCCCGCGAAGATGCACGCGCATTAACAGAGGGAATGGCCACCTGACGCGCCCAGTCAGGAATATCAGAAATGCTCTCGCAGTAGCCGGTAATCAATAACCGCAGCATTAGCTGGCCGAAGTTAAGCGGCGCTTCGCCGCTAAGCTCTGCTTGACTGGCGGGGTAACCTACCTCGGCCTGCAGGGCGCCCACCAACGCAGGCACCAAGGCGTACTTTTCCGCTTCAATCAACGCCGCTGGGTTCGTCTCTAACCCCAGCTCATTTGCCACCGCTTCTTCAGCCAGATGAAACAGCAGCGTAGCAACATCGAGGGACGTGGCCCCCACCACCACGGCCAGCATCGCCAGATCCAGCTCATCTTCACTGAGGGAAGGCGTGACCAAACGCTTCAACGCTTCAATTCGCTTACGGCTGGCTAAGAACGCCTGCCGCTGCGCCAAGTGCTCGCGCAGCACATGGCGGGTTAGGCCCAGCTCGTTGAAAATCATCGAAACGCGGTCGGCGTAAAAGCGGCCAGAGTACAGCTTAATATCCAGCAGCCAGTCCTCTTCTGGGGCTGGCTCGGCGGAGGGAAAGTAGAGCAACGTGGGCATTTCCGGCTCTTCCAGCTCCAGGCGTAGCTTCACGCCAAGGGTGGACTCCCCCGCCATATTGATCACCTGAACGCCTTTCAGCGCGAGCTCATTCAGCGAATCCGCAAAGTGGCCAGGGGCGTCGTACCAGAAGACAATCCGATGGCGGTCGGTGAAGAAGGCGTGTTGTAAGCCCTGCTGGAGTTGGTCGAGCTGCATCTAGCCTCCTTGCCGAATAATCAAGTTCAGAACTGCTTCCACCCGGTGCTTAAAGACATCTAGAGAAGGCATGTCGATATTTTCCCACTGTATATTTCCGTCTTTGGCAGTTTCAGCTAACTCATCTGCCGAAGTTTGCCCCTGGAGCGCCGCATCAAGCTTCATTTTAAGTGAATTGGGGCTGTCATCATTGCCCGAGGCTTGCTCCAGCGCAGCGCAATGCTGGTAAGGAGACTCTGGCTTCAATGCACATAACAACCAAGCTTCGGATTTAGGCCTAGGAATCATAGCTACGCCATGTGGAAAACCTTCCGCCTCAAAGCCTTGCAGCACGGAGTCATATTTCGTTTGCCAGTCACCACGCCCAGCAGATGCCGTGCCGTCACTATCGCGAAATAGCACCGCAATCACGTCGTCATCAATCTCATCAGCCAATACTTGTGCACACTGCGCTAATGCACGCGCATTATTAAAGTAGTAACTCGTTTCTTTAGCGCGTTTTTTACCCGGCAAACGGCTAGGCTTCTTGACGGCGGATGGCCTTGTCGCAACCAGGTGCTGCTCACTCACAAAGCTAACAAGTCCGGCTTGAAGGTGAGAGAACTCATAGCCCTGCACCCGTTCTACCCACTGATCCACCAGCCATGCCATTGGCCCCGGCTTAAACGTTTCCACGCTGCAGGTTTTTGCCGCTGGGTAGCACACGCCTATATCACTTGGGCCTTCGCCGCTTAGCAGCAGATGCATCCTTGCCCCCCTTAGCGCTAAGCGATTGAATTTCAGTGGCTAACTCCGTTAGCTGAGTATCAATAAACGCCTCACCCGGCCCCATAAACCGCAGTTTCTCAGCCAGTGAAGGTATTTCAAACAGACGTATTGACTGGGTCGCCCCTTTGGCATTTTTATACAGATAAATAACGCCCTGCTTGGCAACCTCGTCTTCCAGATAGTTGAGAATAACGGGGCTGTGTGTGGTCACCATCACTTGGTGTTCGCTCTCAACCAGTGCATCTACCAAAAACTCGACAAGCTCTGGGTTAATGCCGTTTTCAATTTCATCGAATAACAAAAAATGCTCATCAGACGCTAACTGTGAGAGCACCGCCAGTAGGCGTAGTAAACCATCGTTAACATGGCGCGCAGGCGTGTTCAGTACCTTGCCATTAAACTGCTCGGCAATATCTAAGTGTTTCCAACCAGAGCGGAGCGAGCGAGTATCAATACTGGCCAGTTGAGGGTAGGCATGCTGCAGTCTCTCCAACAGCCGCTGACGAACCTCACCACCCTGCTCGTGCAGATACGCCGATAGTTTTTGACCGCCCAAGCCTAAATGTCCTGCGGAATCTCGCGCACGTTGACGAAGATGTTCCGGCGAAAGTAAATCTAGTGAACGGATGTTTGTCAGCGACTCTTTTAACACCTGAAGCTCATGAACAAGGTGGTTGTGTTTGACACGAGACAGAATCGAGCCCTGATAATCAAACATGATGACTTGACTTTCTTGGCGCCAACTTACTGGGCCAAAGCCTCTGTCGAGAAAAAATTCGCCGTCTTCTACTTTTAGCAGTTGCTTTTCTCCGCTAATAACTTCTTCTTTTGTACAGCGCAGAGAATGACGATTAAAGCTAGCCGACCATTCGATCAAAACGTGCTCTTCCGTCTCAATCTGAACCGAAATGTCGATATTTTGCTTCGCTGTCAGCTTCGAACCCAGGTCTCGCGGCTCCCATTGGCGCTGTTCTAACCAGCCATCAATATCACCGCGCATCTGCTGCGAGATAAAATCCAACGCCTGAAGTACGGTCGATTTTCCCGCACCGTTAAGCCCCACCAAGCAGCTAAAACGCGACAAGCCTATTTCAAAATCAACCAACGATTTGAAATTATCGATACGTATGTGATGAATCATCTGGATGTCACCCCTATACAATTTGCGCTGCTGTCACCCATTAGGTTTGAAGCTCCACTTCCACCGCTGACTCATCCCCACAGTGAATGAAAAAGCACCCTTTGGCGGTACGCGAGGATGAGAGCTTAAACCAGCCACGGCCAGATTTCTCATCGCCCTCATCATTGCCCGACCAACTGAAATCGATACGCTTGCCGCCTTCTGAAAGGCGGTAGTCAAGCTGGCCTTCAACAGCACCGAAGATAAAATAGCCGAGGCCATTTTCATCAAACCGGAAGTGGCCCGGCTCAATCAAATCGACAAAGTCCTGATCCCACGTTTCCATCCAGGTGATACGCCAACGGCCGATGGGAGTCGTCATCAAAGCTCCTTACATTGCACTTTATGGATTGATTTCATCTGCGAAGATATCATGCTCAATAGCATCCTCAATCGCGGAATCCAGGCGTATAAGAAACGCCTCAAACGACTCGCCAGGTCGCCTAGCTAACATCGCAAGGCAATTAGCTTCATCGCTTGCAGAAGCACCACAGCGCACCGGCCCAATTCTTCCGATGGTGATTTCACCCTCGTTATTAATCAGCTCTTCGATATTTTTTAGCTTCATATGTTACTTCCCCACCACTTGCTTCACTTCAGCCAACAAATCCCCGAACTTGCCGTAGTTCACCTTCACCCCATCATCCAGATCCAGCGAAATACGTTGGTCGGCATAGTGACGCAGCTTCTCATCGAAGGTGTTAAGTTCTGCTTGCTGTTTGTAGAGCTTGCTTAATTCTTTTTCGATGCTTTTCGCTTCGGCGGCTGAGGTGCTGGCGTCTTTGTCTTGCTCTAGCTTTTCCACGTAGCTGGCGAGCTTGGTGGTGAGCGGGATGACGTAGTCGGTGCGCATCTCGGCTAGGGTGCTTTCGTTGTAGCGGTGCAGGTAGACCAAGCACTCGAAGGCTTTCTGTTTGCCGGAACTGAACAGCCAATAGATGGGGCGTTTCTTGTAGGTGCGCAGGTGGTCTTTGAAGAACTGGGTGCTGAGGTAGCGGCGGATCGTCTCCAGCGCGGCTTCGCCTTTCTTGGGCTTGATGGCATGCAGGCAGAGGCTTTCAGCGACGAAATCGAGGTTTTCCTGCAGGTGCTCCGCGCCCCAAACAGTGCGAACGAAGTCGCGGAAGCGGTTGGTGGCGTCGTCGAGGAACCACTCTTGGTCGGTCAGAGGAATGATCGCGTTTTTATCCGGCGCGAAGCTTGGCTCGGGGATCTGGGCGAGGTAATCGCGGACGGATTCGCCCTGGCTGGCGAGAATCAAGCCAGGCTTATCTAGCGAGTAGCGGCCCATCATGCAGCCGATGGAGTAGCTACTCAGTTCTGCAATTGTCTCACTTTGGTATGACTTTGATTTTTCATTTAAACTATAGTCAGAATACCTGTAATGAATATTTTTAAATAGCGACAAATGTTTTTTATCAACTGCCCTACTTACAAATGAAGAAATATTATATTTTTCACAGAATAATTCATTATTTTTTTCTTCAATATTTTTAAGATCAGCAACGCTACTATATGAGCCGGATAAGTATATAGCGAAAGAATTCTTTATTCTATCAAAGTCATTAAATATTAAAGGTGATTTTTCAAAATCATAAGAAACTTCAAAGCTGTCATAATCAGACTTAGATATTTTGACAGCTTCTTTTGCTATCACCTCAACTTCTTTATGATATTCAAACGGAAGCCTTTTTACATCTATCATTTCAAAATTCAGGGTAGGTGAAATCATACTTAGGAAATAATCTGATGATGTAGAATTCAGCAAACAAAGAATAGTAGTTAAATTGTCTTCACCGAAGACACAACTACCTCCCGTACCAAACAAAAACCCCGAACCGTTTAGCCTTGCACTAAACTTATAGCTTGTTAGTGCCGAATATGTCACATTAGGGATACAATAATAGTTCCTACTTTTAAGCCTTACATTCATCCCTTGTGTAAGAGTGCTTGTGAACTCTTTAAGTTCAAACCCATCATTTTCCCAGTTAACAACTATATCATTAAAACCATACCATTTTCTGTAACCACCTCCTTTGCTGTATGGAAACCATTTCTTTTTTGACTCAGCAAGATTCTTAGGCCCTTTACAATTTAGCCCAATTTTTTTAAACTCAACCTCATACCAAAACCTCAAAAAACGATCATTATCTGAAGTAGCCATTCCTTGGCGGAAAAGAACATTATCTTCAAGCGAAGATTTTTCACTAAAGTTTGATATAACACCCTTACTAGCCCAATAAGCCACCGGACTCCCCGGAATCTTCTTGAAATCATCCGGTTTGGCGTCATAGAGCCAGCCGCAGTCGCGGTTCTGAATGGCTTCCAGCAGCGCGCACTTCTTCTCAGCCTCGGATTTACCCTCCACCAGTCGCAGATAGGCTCCCTTATAATCCGGCTTGGCGATTTTCTCCATCACAAAGGCGGTGGCGGAGACGACTTCCCCGCTGATGCTGTCGAATGCCCTGCCGCCAAGGTGGGCCATGGTGATAATGGTGGTGTTATCCAGCAGCCATTCACGCAGCTTTTCGTAGCTGGAAAGAAACATCCATGATTGCATATTGATCTGGGCGTTGTAGCCAAGTGGTACTAGCAGGCTAAACGCATGCTCCATAAAAATCGCGAACAGATCTGACTTGCTGTTGGGGTACGCCTTCTTGGCGTAGTCCTTTAACGCCTTGTTCATGCCCTTACTGCCCATATATGGCGGGTTGGCCACCACAGCGTCATACCGCTGCGCCAGTGCCCAAGCTTGCTGCACCATTGACACTAACCGCTGGGCGGCGGCTTTTTGCATAATATCGCCGCTATTGCTTAGCTCGGTCAGCTCTTCCAGCAGTGCTTTGAGCGGCGCTTCCCATTCATTGGGCACCTCAATCAGCGAGCCGAAGGTTTTGGCATCCTGAAAGCGCTCGATTAAGTCGGCAATTAGCTTGTAAGTGGCATCGTTACTGGAAAGGTCTTGCTGTTCGCTGTCAAACAGGCCTTGGGATTGACCCTGGTGCCAGTCGCCGGTCAGGTTTAAATCCCGCCATAGGGTGTTGGCATCCAGGTGTTGGCTGCTTTGCATGGCGAGGACGTTCAGGCGCACGTTGCGAGTGAGAATCCGGCGGTCGTCTTCGCGGGCTTTCATCAGCAGCGCAAAGCCCGCCAGCTGGGCGGCGCGGTCGTCGATATCCAGGCCGAACAGGTTGTTTTCCAGAATCAGCTTAGGGATGTCGCGGGTGCGGTAGCCGCGCTCTTCGTAGATCGCCTTCAGCACGTTGTAGGCTTCCACCAAAATATGGCCGGAGCCACAGGCGGGATCGAGCACCTTGATGGTTTCAGGGTCGAGGCTGGCCGGGGTGATGGCGTCCAGCTGGGCCTGTACCTCGGGCTCCTGCTCGGCGGGCTCGATGTAGTACGGCATCTCGGCCTTGAGCTTTGATGTGGGGTAGGTTTGCAGCCACTGGCGGCCTACCGAGTTCTGCACCAGGTATTGAACGATCCAGTTGGGGGTGAACAGCTGAGTGGCGGCGGGGATGTCTTCGCTTTTCACCACCTTACCGATCACCTGGTCTTTTTTCTCGCTGATGTAGAACTGGTAGAGCCAGCCGATCACTTCTACATCCTGCCAATCCTCTTCGGGAATCGCCTCGACCAGCTCGCGAATCAGCGAATCGGTTTTGGTCAGGTTGTTGGGCAGCAGCAGTTCGCTGGCGTCGTCCAGCGGTTCGAACAGGAACGGCATGGCCTCATGCAGGGCGTGGCACTGGGCCAGCAGCAGCTCGCGGTAGAGGGTTTCATCCTGGGTGCCGTCGAGCTTAAGTTCGCGAACGCGGGCGGTGTCCAGCCCTGGCAGGCCTACCTCTAAACATTCCTCCAGAATCTGGAACTGCCCGGCTTCGCCCCCTGCCCCACTTAGCACGCGGCGGCCGTGGTCGAGGTAGCCGTGAATCTCCATATAGCGAATGGCGCACAGGCGGTTGAACCAGCTATACGCGGCCTGCTCTATCGCTTGGGTAAAGCCATCGCGCTGCACCCACGCGGCCAGCGCTTCCCGTGCGCCTTTCAGGTGGGCGGGCACGGTGTGGGTTTGGCCATCCTGGGCAGTCATCACCAACACATCGCCCTTTTGCTCTAGGGGGGCAATCACCACACCGCCTTTGCCATCCGGGCTAATGCCCATCCGGGCCGCTTGACGCGTCATGGTGTCGATAAAGCGGGCGCGGGCCTTGGGGGCGTATTTTTTGATGTTGGCGGTGTTCATGTTAGATCCTTGAAAGTGTCTTGCAAAAAGCGCTGGCCTTGAGGGGTTAAGCGGTATTGTTGAAGGCGACTATTGGGCTTTTCGGGCAGCGTCATTTCAATCAGCTGCTGCTGGCGTAAATTGCCTACTTGTTTATTGAGCTCACCGGAAACGCCCTTGTGACCCAGCTCACGCGCCATGGCAGCTTTACCCAGCGGCTCCTGCTGCAGTATCAACAGCACTCTGGCTGCCAGCGCTGACTCTAGCCGTGACTCTAGCCGTGACTCTAGCCGTGACTCTAGCCGTGACTCTGACTGCACTGACTCAGCCTGGGTCACTGAAGCTGACTGCTGGATAGAAACCGGCGTTGCCAGCCGAATACTCAAACGCACGCGGTTGGCAATTTCTTCAATATGCGGTTCAGGCAGCCCTTGGACTTGGGCTTCCGAGAAAATACGCTTCACACCGCTGCCCCACTGCTCTATCAGCCCAAGCTCACGAAACACGCGGGCAATCACTGGGTTGCGAATCATGGAGACGCCGCGTTTCATGTCTTCAATGGTCATGCCGGGCATCAGTAGTCCTGGGCTTTCAATCTCGATACGGTCGTCATAAAACGCAATGCGTATGGGGCTGCCGCGTTGGGAGTAGTCGCTGTGTACCAAGGCGTTAATAATCGCTTCACGCAGGATGGTCAGCGGGATACTCCACACGTCGCGGCGACGCATGGCGCCAAACTCTGCCTGCTTGAAGGCATGTTTTTTGAGAAACAGCTCGATGTCATCAACTGCTTGGGGTAGCGGCGCGTGAATATCTGTCTGGTCGAAAATCTCGACCTTATCGTTACCGCGAAAACGCCCGCACTGAATCCAGGCATCTTCAAAGTGCCATTGGCGCTCGCGGCCAAACAGCAAAATTCCGCCCACGCTGGGTACCAGGCGACCTTGATACGAGACGAGTAGCCGTAACGTGCGAAGCTTATTGTCATCAAGCAGTTGTTCGCTGCGAAAGGCTTGCTGTATGGCGTTTTGGTCAAGGTCGTCACGGCTCAGCTCGGGCATGGCCTGAACATCAAAGGTGGTTCCGCTCGCTTGGCGCTGCATTTCCTGGATGAGCGCCAACCCCGCCTGCCGATTGCTGGAACCGAGCCGCACCAGCACACCGTTTTCTTCGCCAAGCGCTTTGAAAAAGTGTGGGCGTGCGCTACTCAAAAACACCTCAATACACACCAAGGTATGTTCGCCCACGCTCACCAGTTCAATATTAGGCAGTAGCCGGGGGTGAATGGCATCCGCGATCATGCTGGTAAGGCGCTCTTCCATATCCAGCGGATCATCCACGCCTAGCACAGTGCCATCATCGTCAACACCAATGATCAACTGGCCACCAGCCGTATTGGCAAAGGCGACCAGTGTTTTCATCAGTGGCTTAGGCGATGATAGGTCGCGCTTGAACTCAAGCTGCTTGCCTTCTGGCTCGCTTAGGCGCTGTTCAATGGTCGCGGTGGTCATAGGTGTCTCGTTGACTTTTCATGTTTCTTTCCGCTTCGCTGTCCCGCGTCCTAGGACACGGGACAGCAGTGAACAGGCATATTGGCCGTGTCAACAAAAATCGTTCGAACACTAACGCACCTGTACCCGATTGCCCGCTGAAAGTGACCCTTCCAGCTCTTTTCTCAGTTCGTCCATAAACGCATCGACTTCCGTTTGGCTTTCCAGGTACACCCCACTATGCACGCGGCTGAGTACGTCGCTAACACGCACTCTTGCCACGGGTTTGGGGGCATTTACCGCCGCCGGTGCTGTTTCGGTATGCGGGTCGTACGATTTATCACCTGGTGCCGTTTGTGGGGCTGGCTTGGGGTTCTCTGATGTTGGAGCCGGTGTTGTGGTGTTTCCCGCAGGCGCAGGCGGCTGCCGCTTGGCCGCCTCAGCCTGGGCGTTGTGAAGCGCATCCAAACTTTCTTCTTCTAACTCGACGGCAGTTTCGGTTTGCAGCTGGTAGATTTGCGCGACGCTGACCGATTGATTGACCGAGGCTTTGAGCTGCTGCAACGGGTGCAGCAAGCGGTTGCTGAGTTCGGCGGTGCCAATGCCGCTTTTGGCAATTTCAGCGCTCACCTTGGCGATGCGCGTATCGATACGGGCAATCGCGTGCTGGCGTTTTTCATCCACGAGGCCGCTGTTAATCTCATCCAGCGTACGTACTAAGCCATCCACCTTGTTGAGCATGGCGTAGGGCGCTTCGGCCCGGTAAATACGCTCACACTCGGCCAGCGCTTGCTGGGCCTGGGTGTTTTTCTCAAGCTCTAGGCGGTTCACCGCAAACCGGTTGAGCGCTTGTTCTAGCTGCTGCCAGGTGGTGAGCTGCTTGGTAAAGAAGTCGTTGAGATCGCGGTAGTCTTCTTCAACATTGAGCAGCGTGTCTTGCTGGCTGGCGACGGTTTTGAAGAAATCAAAGCTATCGTCTAAACGCAGCAAACGCTCCACTTCCCGCAGTGAGCTATCAATGGCGTTGCGACCGGGGAAGTTGCCCACGTCGGTTTTGCTTCTATACGCTTCTAGCTCACGCCGCCAGTGGGATAAGCGGTCTACGTAATAGGTAAACAGCTCTTTTTCACTGGTGGGGCCTAGCTGGCCAAACAGCTCTTTGGTGAGGTTTCGAGCTTTGTTGAGCACTGCATCTTCGGTTTGGCGCTTTTTCTGAAGGCGCACTTCACTGCGGCGGCGGGCGTTATTGAGTAGCTCAAAGGCTTCTTTACCGCTGAGCGCGGGGCCAGCGGTGTGGAAGGTTAAGCGCCCAGCGGCATGCAGGCGCCCCAGAATTAGCAGCGTTTCACCTTCCGGCCAGCCGAAAGGTCGGTTGCTAAAGCGCTCAATCAGCGGGTTCAGTGGCACCGGCTCGCCGCCATGTAGCGAGATATACTGCTCTACCTCTTTCACCGCTTGGGCGTTGCCCTCCTCGCCGTCTAAGTTAAGGTTCTGGGTGCCCAGGTCATCGGCGGTTAATACGGCCTGCAGCTCGCGCATCGGCTCGGGGCTAAGCGCCGTGAGCTGGCTCAGCTTGTTGTAGGTGTTTTCCAGCAGATAGCGGCAGGCCTCATCCAAACGGGTAGTCAGCTGGTTGCGGTTGAGATCGAGCTTTTGCCCGAGCGCGTAAACGTCAGCATCCAGCAGCATCTCTTCCAAACGCACCCGCAGGCGTTTTTTGCGCTCCTGGTTTTCACGGCCACGGTCGGCCAGAATGCGCTCCACGCTGTGGTCGTTGGCCGATAGGTTCAGGCGGATAAACTTATCGGTTTTCAGCAGGGTACGCAGTTCATCGGTAAAGCGCTTGTCATCGGGCAGCTTAATCAGCACCTGCCCACCGTTATCGCCGCTTTTGTGAATGCAGCCCGCTTCGCTTAGCTGTACGTACTCCACGTCCAGCGGTGAGACCACCTCCACCCTTAGCTGGCTCTGGTAGCGGCCATCCAGGGTGTGGCCATCCAGGTAACGGCCAATGCTGTAGTCGGTTTTGTTGACCGGGTAGCGGTACTTGGTGCGATCGCGCAGCAGGTCTTTGAAGATCAGGCTGGAGAGCTCTTTGTTTTCGTCGCTGCTGGTAACTTCGGTTTGTTTGATCTTGCGGGTAATGTCGCGCTCTTCATTGGTGAGGAACTGGTACTCATCGCCGTTGCGGGTACTCAGGCTCTCTTTTTCCAGCCGTGCCAGGGTCGCTTCCAGCTGCTCACGAATGGCAATACGGTCATCGTCGATTTGGGTCAGCGAGAGTGTCACCAGGTTATCGACCGTACCCTTCACCAAGTCCACATAGCGGATCATAAACAGCGTGCGCAGGGTTTCGACATCAAATGCCTCTAACACGGGGTTTTCGCTGGCCTGATCAATGGTGCGCTTCACCGCCGTATCGAGGAAACCTTCTACCGCTGTGTAGAAGCAGTGCATCGGCACCAGCGCGCCAATCGATTTTTCTTGCACGGCTTTGGCGGCCATGTGGAAAGCATCGAGCATCGAGCGCTCGCCGTAGGCCAGGTGCGCGCCTGTGGCCCCGACTTTGCGGATCTCTTCAAAGACTTTTTGCACCAACTGGAAGTGGTACGGCACAAAGGGGTAATTGGCGATGAAGCTTTCCACGCCTTCGATGTTTTTTAGCGTGGGGCCAGAGCGGTCAAAGGTCAGCTGGTTACGCAGAATGGAGCCTTTGGCCTCAAACACGCCTTCCAGCTCCGCGCGTGCCGAGTCGGTTTTCACCAGCAGGCGCTTGCGGATCACTTCGTCAGAGTTGGAGCTTGAGAGCGATAAGCGGGTTTTGAAGCGTCCGGCGATTTTGGAAAAATCGTTGGCTTTTGAGGCGGTCATTTCGCCTAGCACGGCGTCCATATCCGCTTGGGAGGTGACCACGATCCAGGCACGCCCACCGCAAATCGTGCCCAGGTTTTCGGTGAGCGTTTGCAGAGTCAACATTAAGCGTGTGTCGCTGCCAATGAACTGGCCAACTTCATCCACCATGAACACCATGCGCCGAGTAGCTGACTGGGATTCCAAAAACTCTTTCACCCAATGGCAGAAGTTCTCTACGGAGACGCTGAAGTTGGTTTCGGATTCCTCAAACCATTTATGCGCCGCTTCAGGAGAGAGATCGAGCGCCGACCCAATCGCTTGCTCGATATCATCCTGGTAGAACTGATAGCCGTCTCGCTCGTCTTCCCATACCACGCCGCTGGCCTCGTTAAAGGCCTGCTTAAAGCGCTCATACACGCCGCGCTTTTCTAGGTGGCGCTCCATATGAGCAATGTGCGGGTAATCGGAGCTAAAGCCTTGGTGCTCGTTAAACACGCGCAGGAAGACGTTCAGGATGGGGTTGCCGTCGTCATTCGAGCTGGCCTTGCTGTCGATGTTGAACAGCACCACGTGGGCAGGTTCACGGACGGCCTTGTTAATGTCTGCCCGAATAGAGCCGTCTACCAGCTTTTGCTCATCAAAAAAATCAGCGGCTCGCTTGGCTTGTCCGTTGGCATCAAACGCTTCTTTATTTTCCAGCAGATAAGAGAGCGTTTTCAAAAAATGCGATTTACCTGAACCAAAGAAGCCACTCACCCAAACGCCCACGCGGTTGGCGATGGAGGGGTCATCTAAAGGGGTGGTGTAAGATTCAAAAAAGGCACGAAAGTGCTTTTCTAACTCGTTGGTGACGACATACTCATCCAGCTCTTGGTAGATGGTTTCCTGGTCACGCTGGTCGGCTTTGACCACGCCGTTGATTGACCGGCTAAGCGGTTTGAGGAAGAGCTCTTGAATGTGCATATCTGTCCTGTAAATGTTTAAACCCTGGGTGTTTCAGGCTGAGAGGTAAAGCGATATCAAAGACCACTACTCACCAAGCGAACGTAATAGACGGCATGACGTCATCTGTTGCGCTAGGGAACAAGCGCAAACGCACGGTAGTAGTTGTTGCTTTTGATCTGCTTAAACAGCGACATCGTTTGCCCGTCGTAACGGCCTGGGTAGAACAACACCAGCGGCTTATGACCGAGTGGCCCGTGTAGGGCATTTAACAAGCTGTGCGCACGTACCATGGGCCACAGGCTGCCAACACCGGTGAGCAATACGATATCAGGCTCGTGCGACAAAGAGTGTCGGATGAGGTACGGGGCGAACTTGTCCATGTGCAGCGGCCCACGTAGCGCTTTGAGCAGTGCCGCATCGCCTTTGCTTTTTTGCATGGCAATGGCTTTATCAAGAAAACCGCGCTCGGTCAGGTAATCCTTAAGCACTTCAAGCAGATTGACCTGCGCCATTTTGATATCAGGGTGCTGGCGTGCCATTAATGAGGGGAGGAAGTTCAGGTAGGCACGCACCTGTAGTTCATGTTCAGGAGCGTAATCGAAAATCCAGAAGCCAAGCTCATTACCCAACCCTTGCCCCGCTAAAAAATCAGGCCGAGTGATTTTCTCAGCGACTTGGTTCAACCGTGCCCGAAGCTGGTCATCCTCGTGGTGGCTAAAACCGCTGGGGGGTGGGTACTGATCACTCTGTGACATGCGGATGCGTCCCTGTGTCTAGCATGTTTGATGCAAAGCTTTTTCTAATACAGAAAGCTGATTGGGTAAGACTATGCCGCTAGCCACCTGCGTTGCAAGGTCTACTTAGTCGTGTTTTGACGTGAGCACGGTTTTTAAGAAAAGAACGAGTTTAAGAAGGCAACTTGAACATTACCGCAGCAGGCCACAACATGTTTGTAGTCGTTCGTGCTGGTAGGTTTCAAGCAAGCTTTTTACTTCTGGCCGCAGCAGCAAGGGCTGTAACTTGCGCGAGCGACTGGACGCCAATACGCCGACTTCTGCCAGCATACGATACACCACCTGCCCCATTTTACGTTTGGAGCTTTCCGCCCACCCTGCTATCGCTTCATCGCGGTGGGCACGCTCGGCTAAAAACTCATCCCACTGGTAGGCCTGAAGCGCCTCCGCCTGGGTTAAAAACGCATCGGCAACGACACTTTCAAGAAATTCCACCAATAACAAATTACGCGCCATGGCCGCACAGAAAGACACCTGTGTGGCTAGCTGGTCGTCGCCATCGCGCAGCGCTTGCCAAAACGGTGGCTCCAGCTTCTCTAGACGCTTGCGAATAGCTTGCCCTGCACGTTTAGCAGTGGCGGGACGGTTCTTCTGGAGGCGGTTATCAATGATGATTGCCTGGTGCCACTGCCCTTCATCCGCATTAGAGAGCAGCAAATCAGCAACGGCACGGCTTTCGCGCACCATCAGTCCACCGCCGATCAGATCAGAGTTGTAGCTGAAAGAAGTCAAAAGGCGCTCATCAAGGTCAATTACGTTGAAGTTGCAGGCGGCTGATCAGTAACGAGATCAGCTTTCGCTAGGCGCACTGCCCTTTTTAAGCTGTTCCAACAAGCGTTGGCGTTCTGCAGGGTCGAGTTTATCTAACTCAAGGATCAATTCTGCCACGGTGTCGTCTTCGCAGAAAAAATAGGGAATGGGCACCTCTAGTGCCTCTGAAAGCCTCTTCAGCAACTGGAAATTGGGCGCATGCTGCCCCTTTTCATACTGCGTCATACGCGCACTCGCCAGATTCGGCTCCATGCCGAGGTATTCACCCAACTGCCTTTGTGTCATACCCGCTGCTTGCCTGGCGGCTCTCAAGCGATCTGGAAGCGGACTGTCCATGAAAACACCATCGCTACTTGGAAAGCCGCTAGGCTAGCGCAAGATGACACAAAAATATGCTAAGAGATTCTTAGCAAGAATGCAATGATACTTTAAAAAGCTCCCATCAATTCTGTAACTAGAGAATGGCGTCTTAATAAGCTGCTTATGTTTTTGAAAAAAGTGCTTTCGTTGAAATTTTTGGCGTGAATTGAGTACTCACAAACATTTCAGATTCCACAGTTGAATAACGGTTATAAGAAGCGTAATTAGACACCTCACACAGAGGCACTTCTTTGAAGGGTAATTTGAAGGGGTTATCCTCATCAAAAAAAGCAGAATCCATTACTTCGGCAAAATGCTGTTGATGGACAGTATTTTCACCTCTCCATAAAGCTAAGGAAAGAGCTTCACTTAAAATATGTTTAATTTTTCTTGCCTCGCCTCGTGTTGCGGAAAAAAGGGGAAACAAAATCTCATCGCTTTCAAATTTAGGAGGCTCTTCAAACCCCATTTTACATGCTAAACCTTTAACGAAGCGCGTGAACTCTTTTCGATCATCTTCATTTAAAAATTTAAAGTACGGTAACTCGATTTTACACATCAGACGAGAGGCCCATTGAGGCTCATTTGAAATCTCAGAAGCCCATGGCATTCCTACCAGTACAACAGGTATACCCGCCTGCTCACTAATGAGCTTCAGCCTGTTTGCAATCCTTTGTCGATCTTCAACTGATTTAAACTCTATTAACTCCTGAAACTCATTTATAATAATTATTTGAGTTTTGCAAACTTTCAACATTTTAACTAGTGCCTCTGCCAGACCAATCTCCCTCCTCCTACTTTTTCTTGCTTCAGAACCAAACTGACCTAAGTCGTTCATGAGTTCAATCATCATTTTTTCAACATCAGGCTTACTTGGAATACGTGACACAAGCACGGGCTGGATCAAAACACCGTTTTCTTCATAACCAGGAAAAGCGGAAGAAAATTCTTTAATTAATGCACTTTTCCCGGTTCCAGTATCGCCTGTTATCAGCATGCATTGCTGCTCTCCCCCGAACATTTGGTTATTTTTTAAACGATACAAAGAATTCATTGCCTTTTCCAGAGCTGCATGCTGAACAAAACAATTTAGAAATTTATATAATCTATACCGATTATATTCAGAATGAATAATATTCATTAATAAGGCTCCAAATTATCAGCAATCTTGTTCCAATCATCGATAGACTCTAATTTTTTTCATCTAACATTTCACCTTCAAAAAACCTCAATTTTTTATCTTTTTTATTTTTCAAATTATTGCGAACACTTTCAAAAGATGTTTCACCTTCACTATCTATGCCTACGAAAGCAGCCACACTTTTCATTCCCCTTGAGCGACTCTTTTTATTAACCAAAGCCAGATTGCTTATATCATCCATCCTTTCGCTTAATTTCATATTCGCTAAAGCAAGCCCTGCATGGTCGACATTGGCGTCAATATATCTACCTGAATCCGTGAAGCTGGCGCCGATACTTTCCCTATCAACA
>NZ_JABUZD010000042.1:0-1786 GCF_014897875.1 Halomonas sp. 3A7M | reverse complement strand
GTGGGTTAGAAGTGCTTCCGGGGGCCGGTCTCACGGATTCAGGTCTCAGTTATCACTGCACGAACTAGGCTTAGTCCGTGCAGGTAGTTTTCTGATAGGTGTTTATCTCACTTTGCAACATATTGGCACAGCGATTAGTCAGTGGATCTGGTCAGGTAGTATTGCCTATGGTTCTCTCGTCGTCATTGCTCTTGGTGTGGGCTTGATAGTGGGAGTCAATTTTATCGGTGAGCTATATAAGAAGATAAAGTATGCGGGCAGTGGTTTGTGAGTGCTAATAAATGCACTCAAAAGCACAGCTAAGCATGCCACGAACAAACGGATTAAGATTTTCGCTTACGAACACTCGTTCTGCACTACGATCCTCTTCTACTAAAACCATTGCTTGGGGTACGGTTGCCCTGAAACAAACCGGTGATACACGTATCCGAATCCCACAATTAAAAGGGCTCCAGACGCTACGGGAGTGATCAAAAAATGCCAGTGTTCTCCCGCTAGCATAATCAGTAGGGGGTTAGCACCTGCAGGCGGGTGGATGGTGTGGGTAAGCATCATAGCGACTATCGATAAACCGACTGCCAAGCCCAGCGTCCATTCGTGCACGCCAAAGAAATGAGCCACCATCAGTCCTAACGCCGCCGTTATTAAGTGACCCGCAATCACGTTGCGTGGTTGGGCTAATGGGCTGGCGGGTAAACCAAACAGTATCACCATGGTGGCGCCAAAGGGGGCCATTAGCCATAACGCGTCACTGTGTGAACTTAGAAAGCTGAGTGCTGTTATGCATCCAGTCGCTCCAATGCCAGCGAGCAGGGCTGCTTTCTGTTGAGCAGGTAAATACAGGGAAATTCTCATGGATGCATCCTTGGGCGAAAGAGTTGAGACAAGGGAGACCGATCTGTCTCCTTTGGCTATGGTAGACAGATCGGTCTCTGTGGGTCAATATGTTGTTCGTAAAATGAAAGTGAGGTTGTGCTGTGGAAAGACGAGAGCAGTTAGTTTCGGTCGCCTTTGGGCTGTTTTACCGCTACGGGGTGCATGCCATTGGTATCAACCGGATCATTGCTGAATCAGGCGTGGCAAAAAAAACGCTATACCATCACTTTGCCAGCAAAGAAGCCCTGATCGCTGCAACGGTTGACTATCGTGACCGACAATTTTTTTCCTGGGTTGAAGGGCGCACGCAGGGCGCACCTGATGGACAAAGCGCAATTTTTGCTTTGTTCGATGCGTTGGATGATTGGTTTAATGAGAGAGAAAAGCTAATTTATCCTTTCCATGGGTGTTATTTCATCAATGTCAGTGCTGAATTCAGTGACTTAAATCATCCCGTGCATCAACAGTGCGCTAACCATAAAAGAGCCATGCTTGGCTTAATAAACGGGTATATGTCACAAATATTCGTTGATGAAAAAACGGTGACTACGTTGTCGGAAGCGGTAGCTACTTTAAAAGAAGGGGCGACTGTTCAGGCCCACGTGATGGGGGATTTAAAAGCTGCCGTAAAAGCCAAAGCAATCGCTGAGGAGTTGCTGAGGACAAGATTGGAGTCTTAGTGTTTTCATTTTTTCAGGGCAGTGAGTGAATAGCTTGCTCGTAAACACCCTTGTGGTTTCCGACTCGAAGTACAAAACAATTAGCTTGTCATATTTTCAATCTTGTAGCTCATGCGATAGTAGCTTTGCCTTGGGTTTTAAACACGCTATTTCTAGGAGGTCTTGTGGCACTTCGCGCAATTTTGCTAAGTGGTTATGCAAAAGTTATCGAGTTACTTTTTCCGTAATTA
>NZ_JABUZD010000002.1:0-783 GCF_014897875.1 Halomonas sp. 3A7M | reverse complement strand
AATTTTAGCGGGGTGGCAGAACGTCGCGGAATGGACGCTTACAACCAGCAAGATATCCGTGAGGGCATGAACGGCTTTGATCGTGATGCAATGCGGACTTCGCTTATTTTCCAGACTGGTAACAATAACATGGCTGAAACTGATCAGTATGATGATGAGCAATACTCACGTGTTGGCCAGGAAGGTAATAACAACAACTCTTATGTCTATCAAAGCGGCGATCAGCATGAGTCGATTGTTTATCAGATAGGCAATCATAATGATTCAGTCGTAGTGCAAGATGGTGGCAGCCTTAATGACTCCTATGTACGTCAACAAGGCGACAACAACAGCTCTAATGTTGCTCAATTCTTGAACACTGCGCAAAGCGACTCAATTGTTGAGCAGTTCGGTAACGGAAACGATGCTGACGTTTATCAAGCCTTAAATACTGACGAAACCTGGAGCTTTATCCATCAAGATGGCAACGACAATGAAGCCAATGTCCTTCAGGTTGAAGCAGATCTGAGCGCCTCCTATATTTTCCAAGGTGGCGACGGTCATGTAGCGAATGTCTTCCAGACAGGTAACAGCAACGTGTCAACCATTCGCCAGAACACCGTTGGTGGTAGCGCAGCTTCAGCAACTCACTTCCAGGCGGGTAACAACAACTCTGCTATCTCTACTCAGTGGTAAGCATCTTTGTAAGTACGTTTGTAAGTACTTACTTAGCTCAGGAAACCGCCCCCTTCGGGGCGGTTTTTTTTATGGTGCGCCAGGCATGGCGCGCAGCGCCTTAACAGG
>NZ_JABUZD010000039.1:0-12310 GCF_014897875.1 Halomonas sp. 3A7M | reverse complement strand
ATGCGCATTGACGACATGAGCATCGACCAGTTGCTGGAACTGAATCAATACATCTGCCGGCGAATTGATGAACTGCGTGACCGGGAGAACCTCCAGGCGCTGAGCCAGCCTGAAAGTGACCTTCGAGAGCCGGGAAGGCCCCGTGCTGGGGATTGTCACCAAGATCAACCGCAAGAGCGTGATCGTGCTGGATGAGGATGGCAGGAAGCAGTACAAGGTCTCGCCGGAGTTATTGAGACCTCTCCGGGACGTGAAGTAGGTCAACTACGTCTTGGAATGAACGCTTACATTAGGTAGGCGGCGACCAAAATGAAGAAAATCAGCACCATCGGGTCCGGTATTTGTTTGTACCACTTACCTGATGCAGGGGCTTTTGTGTCTGAAACTTGCTGTTGTTGGCTCATAATCAACCCTTATGATTTTTGTGGCTTTATGTTGAGCTAGTTGGACAAACGTCGTGATACAAGGCTGTCAGCTATTGCTTTTGGGCAAGTCGCTGGCAGGTGTTTAAGAGAACCTCAATGGCAACGTCGAGATCCTCAGGCTTGATAGCTTCGCTGGGGTGGTGGCTGATACCGCCGCGACAACGAACAAACAACATGCCGATGTCACACAAGTCAGCCATGGCTAACCCATCATGGCCTGCGCCGCTGAACAGTACCCGTGGCTCAATTCGCGCATCCTTAAGCGCACTCTGCATGGTATCGATAAGGTGCTTGGCGCATTGAACAGCAGGTTGTTCATAGGTATGACGATGCTCAAAGCCAAGATTCAAGGCTTTCAGAGACGCGTCAATTTGGCTTAACAGCTGAGTTCTTGCTTGACGGCGAAGTGCATCATCCGGCGAGCGTAACTCAATGCTCAAGGTGGTGGTCTGAGGGATAACATTGACGCCATTAGGTGCGTTCTCAATTTTGCCCACAACACCGACGAGTTCATCGGTGCTTTTGCATAACGTATCGACCAATTGGATAACGTGGGCAGCACCCACCAATGCATCCTGGCGCATGTGCATAGGAACGGTGCCGGCGTGACCTGCCAAGCCCTTGACCATTATCTCGTGGCGTTCGATCCCAGTAATTGCACTTACTACTCCCAACGGCACATCAGCCTGCTCAAGCTGAGGCCCCTGCTCGATATGTGTTTCGATAAAAGCAATCACGTCTTCCGGTAGATAGCGGTCTGCATCGATTCGGTAAGTGTCACAACCGAAGTCAGCCAGCGCCTGTCCAAGGGTTATGTCCTGACTATCGCGGGCTTTAAGCATCTCTGGATTAAACGTGCCCGCCAGCACTTTAGAGCCAAGCAAGGTAGAACTGAAGCGTGTCCCTTCCTCGTCGCTAAACGCCACCACATCAATGTGAAAGGGCATTTCGATCGCGTTTTCATGCAAGTAGCTAACCAAGGCAAGCGGCAAAATAACGCCCATCATGCCATCGTATTTGCCTCCATTAGGAACTGTGTCCTGATGCGAGCCGAGCAACAGCGTACTGGCACCGGCGTGTGGGCTGGCATAACGACCGATCAGGTTCGCGGCGTTATCCATGCGCACAGACATACCCGCGCTTTTCATCCACGTTGCAAGTTCATCGAGCACAGCGCGGTGTTCAGGGGTGGCGCAGCGGCGGGTAACGCCATCGCGTTCAATATTGTCGGTTTCACTGAACTTAGCGGCATCTTCTAGCCACTTCCACGCCTGTTCTCCGGCCTGGGTTAAAGAAAGCGTCATGGTTGCCTCAAGGGGTTATTGTTTGGCTGCTGCTCAGCACGGCTATTTATCATGATAAATAGCCTATGAGAGCGTCAAACATGCTGTCAAACCCTTAAGGAGGTGGATGAGCAGGCATTCCGACTGGGAAAACAAAAAACTCAGTCAGAATAAAAGGTTAAATTTTTGGGGATTCTCGGCTTTTAGACTTATGTCTAAATTACGTGGTGGTGGTTAATGACGATGCGGATTGTCAGCGGTGGGCAGACGAGCAAGAAATGACTGAAAATCACCATCCTGCTCGATACGTAAATGAAGTTCGCTCAGTGCAGTAATCGCGTTAGGGGCATAATCGATACGCAAATCATAGGGCAATCCACCTGGGGCGCGTACTTTCAGCGCCGCTGAGAGCGTGCCACGATGATCCCCGCCCTGCTGCTGAGCAGCACTCAGTGAGGCTATCAAAGCGCTTGCCATGTCTTTACGCCGACGAGTATCAAGATAGGCCGCCTCCATGGCGGGAATAACCTCTCGATTGGTCAGCATATTGCCTGCAATCAACAACCCATCACTGATTCGCATCTCAGCAACCGGGACGTTTTCATCGCCTGTCCAGCCTGCGGCAACACCATGCCGATCCATTAAAGCAAGCTGTCGCCAGGCAGCGCCTTTGTCTTGTTGCTGCAGGCTACTGATAATATCCGCCACCTTTTCCCCGTTGGCTAAGCGCTGCATCCCTTGCTCTGCACTGAATACATTGGTGCTAAAGCCCTGGGTAATAGCGGCACCAATACCCGGTAGTAAATGGGGAACAAAACCACCCAGTGCAGGCCCTCCGGTGGCACATGCAACACCGAAAGTGCCAGATTGCTTATCAAGTGCGATCAAACTGTAGGTCATGATGGGTTACTCGATTATTAGGTAGAAGGAGTCTTTAAATTTATCATTATAAATTATTTTCACCTCTCTTCTACCGGCTTAACACGGCGATACACAAGGCGACATTTGCTAGACATCACGCTACTTCAAGGGGATGATTCTTACTAAAACAGCCTCTTTGCGTATTCCGCCCTATCGTGACCGCCCATTCCGTTTGAACGTGACCGTCTGTTCTGGATGATGGTGACCGCGCATTCCGTTTTATCGTGACCGATTTTGGGCAGTTTTCCGGAATCGCCGGTCACGTTGCCGGAATCATCGGTCACGTTCCCCCGGAATCACATCCAACACGCTGGAATTCTTTAACTTTATTCGGCATACCCTTCTTTTTCATCACGAGGAAGTGCGGATGCCGGCTGCGAGGATTTCCATGCGACAGATCATCGAGGTCTTGCGCCTCAAGCACGAAGTAGGCCTGAGCCACGACCGCATTGCCCGCGCCTGTGGTCTCTCCAAAGGCGTGGTCGGCAAGTACGTCAGCCAGGCCCAGGCGAAGGGCATCACTTGGCCGTTGCCCGAGGATGCTGATGAGGCCTGGCTGGAAGCACGGCTGTTCCCCGTCAAGGCACCGCCCTCACGCTTTGCTGAGCCGGATTACTTCCAGGTTCATCAGGAACTCAAGACCAAGGGCGTTACCCTGCAACTGCTCTGGGCCGAGTACACGGAACGCCACGGCGACAAGGCCTACCGCTACAGCCAATTCTGCCACCACTACCGGCTCTGGCGGGGGCGGCAACGGCGCAGCATGCGCCAGGTTCACCGGGCCGGCGAGAAGGTCTTTATCGATTACTGCGGACCGACCGTGCCGGTGGTGGATCGGAGCACCGGAGAGATGCGTCAGGCCCAGGTCTTTGTCGCCGTGCTTGGCGCCTCCAGCTACACCTTCGCCGAGGCCACCGGGAGCCAGAGCCTGCCGGACTGGATCGCCTCCCACCAACGGATGCTGACGTTCTTCGGCGGGGTGCCGGCACTGCTGGTTCCGGACAACCTCAAGGCAGCGGTCACCAAGGCGGACCGTTACACCCCGAAGATCAACGAGACTTACGCTGAACTGGCTGCTCACTATCAGACGGCGGTGCTGCCCGCGCGTCCCTACAAGCCCAAGGACAAGGCAAAGGCTGAAGCCGCCGTGCTGTTGGTCGAGCGCTGGATCCTGGCCCGGTTACGGCACCAGACGTTCTTCTCTCTGGCCGAGTTGAACGCCGCCATCGCCGCGTTGTTACCAGCGCTGAACCAGCGCCCGTTCCAAGGACGGACAGAGAGTCGTCAAAGCCTGTTCGATGCCCTCGACCGACCGGCACTACGACCACTCCCCGCCACGCCCTACACCTACGCCGAGTGGCGTAAGGCACGGCCGGGTATCGACTATCACATCGAGATCGAGAAGCGGCTATACAGCGTGCCCCACGCCCTGGTGGGGGTGAAGCTGGACGTTCGGGTGACCGACACCTCCGTGGAGGTCATGCACAAAGGGCAGCGAGTGGCGCTACATCCTCGTCATGGTAAGGGCCGCTTCGCCACCCTGACTGAACACATGCCTAAATCGCACCAGGCCCATCAGAACTGGTCACCGGGACGGTTCCTGAACTGGGCCAATGACATCGGCCCCGGCACGCTGGGCGTGGTGCAGAAGCAGCTCAAGGATCGGCCTCATCCGGAACATGGTTACCGCGCCTGCCTGGGACTTCTGAACCTTAGTCGGCGCTACAGTCGTGATCGCCTGGAGCAGGCCTGTGCCCGGGCGCTGGCCATCCACTCCGCCAGTTACCAGAGCATCACCTCGATCCTGAAGCAGGGGCTGGATCAGTTACCGCTGCCGTTGGTCGAGGAGCCACCGGAACTGACCGAGCTGCCGGTTCACACCAACGTTCGCGGCCCCCACTACTACCACTGATCCCGGAGAAACGTATGCTAACGCACAACACCCTCGATACCTTGCGCCACCTCAAGCTGACGGGCATGGGCGATGCCCTGGAACAACAACGCGCCCAACCGGAAACCCACGACCTGGCGTTCGAGGAACGCCTTGCCCTGTTAGTGGATCGGGAGGTGCTGCACCGGGAAAACCGTCGGCTGGACCGGCTGCTCAAGGCCGCCCGCCTGCGCGTGCCGGCGTGCATCGAAGACATCGATTACCGTCATCCCCGGGGACTGGAACGCTCGCGTATGGCGGCCCTGGCGAGCAGCGACTGGATCCGCCAGTCCCTGAACCTGTGCATCACCGGGCCTACCGGTTGCGGCAAGACCTGGCTGGCCTGTGCCCTGGGCAATCAGGCCTGCCGGCAAGGCCTCTCGGTGCGCTACCTGCGAGTGCCGCGCCTGTTCGAGCAGGTGCGCATCGCGCACGGTGATGGTAGCTACGGTCGGCTGATGAACCAGTTGCTGAAGACCAACCTGCTGATCCTGGATGACTGGGGCATGCAGAAGATCACGGCGCAGCAGCGGCAGGACCTGATGGAAGTAATCGAAGACCGACACGGGCGGGGCTCCACCCTCATCGCCAGCCAGTTACCCACGGAGCACTGGCATGACTACATCGGCTCCGCCACGCTGGCAGACGCCATCATGGATCGGCTCCTGCACGGCGCTCACCGACTCAATCTGAAAGGGGAATCACTGAGAAAAACCAACGCACAAAAAACGGAATCGGTTGACCCATCGTGACCGCTCAGCGTACAAAACTCTCTCCAGCGTGAAGGCCGTGTGCAAATCGGTCACGATCACCGGAATGACCGGTCACGTTCGCCGGAATACGCACTCTTTCAATGTTAGCTGAGACAACCATGAAGCAAGCACGCCAACCTGCTAAGCCTAAGCGTACCGACGTAATCAGTGAGGCGATAAAGGAATACATTGCGCAACATCAATTAAAGCCCGGCGATCGACTTCCGCAGGAACAAGAGCTGATCCAGGCGCTAGATGCATCCAAAGGCACGGTGCGTGAAGCTCTCAAGGGGCTTGAAGCCCAGGGGCTGGTTCAAACGCGTACAGGCCCAGGTGGAGGTGCCTTTATTAGCGAAGTCAGCGATGATCGAGCGATGACTTTACTGGGTAACTATTTTTTCTTTCACTCGCCCACCATTCACGACATCTATGAAGCACGTAAAGCGCTCTGGCCAGCCCTGGTAAGGAGTCTTGAAGGTGTGCTCGATGCGGATGCCTTTGATCGACTGGCGTCAGTAATGACCTTTTATGACCACCCGCCAGCATCGCTAGAAGAAGAGCGCGAGCAGCGATTGAAGGAATTGGAATTTCATTTAGTTCTGATTGATTATTGCCCTAACCCTCTATTGGCCTTGATGTGCCGATTTCCAGTGCGTTTGCTGATGAATATGACCGTCTGTCAGCGAATCTACGAACAGCCCAACCCTGAGTTACGCCGCCAAGGCTATGATTATCAACGCCAGTTACTAGAGGCGTTGCGTAAAGGAGACATTGAGCTCGGCTGCAAGATTGTCAGCGAACACATGCAGATGGCGCAAACACTTATGGAAGCCAGAGAGGCAATGCTGGAAAAAACTTTCTTTAAAGCCGGCAATGACGGCGCTATCGATAGCAATCGTGACTATCTAGCGCTAACAGGGTACACGCAAGCTAAGCAGTTAGCTGAGCAAAATGGCGGCAGCAACTCTCTTAAATAAACACAATTAAATAAACACAATTTACCTATGGTATCTCCCGCTTTTTGAAAAAAAGCGGGTGTCGCCTTGTCCTCGCTTCTAAAACCTTGCTCGCTCGTTTACTATGCGCCACCCCAATATTTTAGCGCCCACCATTAGGCTACTATGTCCGCCAACCTGTCCTCCAACGCACTCTATACCGATCTATCTGGCTACTACGATTTGATGTGCGTCGATATCGACTATCAAGCGCAAAGCAACGCCATTAGTCGACTCCATCAGATCTTCGGCAACGGCGGGCACACGCACCTTGATTTAGCCTGTGGCACGGGCCCTCATGTCCGCCATTTTATTGATTTTGGTTATCTCAGCAGTGGTCTTGATATTAACCAACCCATGCTGGATATCGCCGCCAAGCGTTGCCCAGAAGCGCTTTTTTCACGGCAAGATATGAGTGCGTTCGAAGCCAGCGCCCCCCTCGATTTGATCACCTGCTTTTTGTACTCGATCCACTACAACGATGGGATTGAAAAGCTAAAAGGGTGTATTTCCAGCGCCCATCGCGCACTAACTCAGGGCGGCGTTTTCTATTTTAACGTGGTAGATAAAAACAAAATCAATAACGATTTATGCGTTAAACACAGTGCCAGACAAGATGACAATATCTTCACATTCCGCTCGGGTTGGCACTACGGCGGGCACGGCGAAAAGCAGTCGCTTAGGCTGAGTATTGAAAAAACCAACGCAGGCGCCACGCAAGTCTGGAACGACGAACATTCAATGGTAGCGGTCAGCTTTACGGAATTAACCGCCCTACTGGCGCCTTATTTTGAGGTGCATGTATTTGAGCACAACTATCAGACCATTACCCCTTGGGATAACCTTTCAGGCAATGCGATTTTCGTCTGCGTGAAGCGTTAGCGTCGATAAGGCAGAGAGGCCTTGCACTACCTCTCCTACCGTTACCGTGTAACATAAAGCGTGGTGTAAAGCGCTGAACTTAAGACTCAGAACCTGCGTCGTTCGAGCCAGGCCGTAGCTGGCGTTGAATACCGAGTAAGAAATTACGCAGCATTTGATCTTTACACTCACGGTAATTTTTATGGCTTGGCTTACGGAAAAAGGCGCTGAGTTCATGGTGGCTTAGCGGTAAGCCCACCAGTTCAAACACTGCCAAGATATCGTCTGCTTTTAAATTCAGTGCAATGCGCAACTTCTGGAACACCATATTATTGTTTAGTTGTGCTTCAGGCGCAGGCTGCGGGCCTTCACGCTTGCCACGTTTAAAGCTGATAAACCCATTCAGAAACGCCGCCAACTCTCTATTTTTCATCGTGACAAAAGCATCATCTTCGTCTTTTTTCAGCCAAGCAGTGACCTGCGCTTGACTCACACTGACGTCAGCCAGTGAGAAGATATCCACGATGGTGCTGTCTTTTAAATCAAAGGTGTAGCGGATGCGGCGAAAAATATCATTATTCGTCAAAATAGGCTTCCTAGTTGGTCGTTAGCGTTTCAAGCAGCTGATCGATTTCTGCTTTCAGCTCGTCATCTTCAATGCCATCGGCGCTGGCTTTCGCATGTTGCAATCTTTCGATGGCGTCATCCGTTTGACCTAACTGTACTTGCAACGTTGCCATGGAAAAACCGATAGAGGCCATATGGTCTTTCGAGTTCTTAGCAATGGCTTTCTCAAGCGCCTTTTGGTAAATCGGCAGCGCATCCTCTAACTCTTCGGTAAAGTCAGCCAAGGTTTCCCACTGCTCTGGGTGGTCTTTATCGGTGTTTTCGTTATCGGTGCAAATCGCCTGCAACTCGGCATAGAGCGGCTCAAACGCTTCCCTGTCATCTTTAGCCGCGGCTTTCATTAACCGTTCAGCTAGTTCATAAACCGCTTTATATATTTTGGTGTTAATCATTACCAACCACCTTCCTTTCATTAAAACAAACAACAAAATCAACCAACAAGCCGACTTATCTAGGTATTTTCGATAAAAACTGTAAAAGCCAGCCCGATAGATAAAAGTCACGGTAGCGGTATTCCACCATAATCACGCTATTATAGCCTTTGATAGCGCATCATCGGGTGATCATTTTACAGCTTTCGATATCAGCAAGGTGGCTTTTCACTTCTTGCCGACACTTCCCGCCATCAGTCAATATTTGGCCGAAATTGACCGCTTTTAGACCGCGCAAGGTATCGTTGGCTGAAATAGGAATAGCTAATCTGTAGCCTCACTTCAACACGATGAGATTAGCCATGACCCAGTCTAAAACCGCTCTGCTATTAATTGACGTTCAAGCCTCCTTCCCTGCCCGCGATTATTGGGTAGAATCTCTGGCGCAAGCATGGCGCCCCAAGCAACGAGCAGTGCTAGACGCGGCGCAGGCAAATAACATACCTGTTGTGCGCATTTTTCATGAAGAACCTGGTAGCCAAGGCGCTTTTGACCCCGCTAATGGCCTAATTCGCCCGCTTGATGGCTTTGACGATGAAACGGCGGTGACCTTCCATAAGCGTGTTCATAATGCATTCAGCGATACTGAGCTTGAAAATTGGTTACGCGAACGCGACATTACGCAACTTGCAATTAGCGGTATTCGTACAGAGCAATGCTGCGAGACAACCACCCGGGTAGCGTCAGATTTAGGTTTTAGCGTTGATTTTGTCAGCGATGCAACGCTAACGTTCCCTATGACGCGTAACGGCATTACATGGTCAGCCGATGATATTAAGGCACGTACCGAACTGGTACTTGAAGACCGTTTTGCGCGTATTATCAGCACACAAGACTTGATCAATGAGTGGCAAAACACGCGTGAGTGAAGAGCAACACAACAGTCAACCGCTCTCCCAAAGAGCCAACACCTTGCGGATTGCAGTATTGATGATGCCTGGCCAAGTGCCGCTTGACTTGGTCGGGCCTCTTCAGGTCTTGCAGTGTGCCGACCGGCTCTCAATAGATGTTGAGGTTTACTATGTCGGCCCAAAGACCGCTATGCCGTGGTTAGGACCGCTGACGCTTAGTGGCATTGACCCGTTACCCGAACAACTTCCTCCTCAACACCTACTGCTAATTCCAGGACAGTATCGCAATAGCGTTGAGCCATTGGCGCAGCAAGAGTGTGTTAGTTGGCTTAAGGAAAACGCATGCTATGCGGACACACTGATGACGGTTTGCTCCGGCACGCTATTACTGGCTGACGCAGGCTTGCTGGAGGGGCGACGCTGCACGACGCATCACACATTAATCGAGCAGTTACAGGCCAAAGCGCCAAAGGCTAAGGTGCAAAGCGATTGTATTTTTATTGAAGATGGCCGCTATTTAACCAGCGCTGGGATTTCAACCGGTATAGATACCATGCTCTACTGGCTTACCCGCGCTTGCGGTCATTCATTAGCGCTAGCGGTGGCGCGAGAGATGGTGCTATATCTGCGCCGCAGTGGACAGGAGCCCCAGTTGGGAGCCTGGCTTGAGGGCCGCAATCATGTGGATGAACGGCTGCATCGCGTTCAAGATGCAATATGTGCCGCCCCCTCGCAAACCTGGCGTATTGAAACATTAGCGACTCAAGCAGCCATGAGTGAGCGCCATTTTCGGCGCCGATTCAAAAGCCTCACCGGCATGCTGGTGGGTGAATACATTATGGGGTTGCGCCTGCAACGCGCTAAAACATTAATGACCGAGACGCCATGGACGCTGGCAAGGGTGGCCGAAGCATCCGGATTCGGTGATGAACGGCAACTAAGGCGTATCTGGGCTCGCCATGAGAAAGTACCACCGAGTGTATGGCGCCGCGCTAGTTCTCAAAAGCTGCTGGATTAAGCCAATACGAGCTACCATTAGGAAAACATATTGCGGGTTAGCCCCATGACCGATCTTATCCTGCCAAGCCACGCTAACTACCTCAATTTTCGGCATCGCTTACCTGATAAGCGTTTAGCCCCGTGGGTACAGTGCCTTTGGTCACTGGGTGGCTCAGGGAATGTTACTGAACCCAGAACCGAAAAATTTTATCCCGATGCCGGCGCTAATCTCAGTATCAAGCTTGATAGCTCTCACCCCATCATCACGCTCTGTTTTAACAGGCGTACGCTAATAGAAACACTCGACGCCCACACTCCCTGTCTGGGGATTCGCTTTAAAGCAGCAGGCGTTCACTGCCTGTTAGGCTTGCTACCCGAAGCATTCGCAGATAAACCGCAGCGCTTAGATAACGAACTTGAAACACCGGGGTTACAAGGGTTAATGCACGTGGTAGAGCACCTCTACCATCTGGATGCACAACAGGGTTTACGCCTGCTAGAAACATGGTTGTTACACCGACTAAAGAGCCAGCCACTGGTCAATAGCCGTCCCCCCACGATTGTTCAAGCGATTGGGAAACTACAGCTTCCCCCTCAACAATTAGGTGCCACACTAGGGGTGACTAGGCGTACCCTGGAACGCAAATTAAAACGCGAGGTGGGCGTTAGTCCAGGCCAATTAGTCGCCTATGCCCGACTAGACCGTGCCCGTCACAGACTGCTTGAAACTGCGCTGCCCCTAGCGGAAATAGCCCTACAATGCGGCTACTATGACCAAGCCCACTTCACTCACGCTTTTCAATCACTCGCCTATGAAACGCCCGCCGCCTATCGCAAGCGTAAACTGTCGCAAATTTACAAGGCGTAAAAAAACCTCGACGTTAAGCTGAGCTCTCAACTTACTCACCGAGCTCACTCACATGTCTACTCGTCTATCTCAGCAGTCTGTGTATCGCCTTGTCCCACGCCTAGCTAAAAACCTGACTGCATTAGGCAACGTTGCGGAAGATTCAACGCTGAATCGCACCATCGTTCACTTAGTCAACCTGCGTGTTTCGCAAATAAATCACTGCTGCTTTTGCCAGCACATGCATTCCCAAGAGGCCAGAGACGACGGCGAGCATCAAGTTCGCCTAGACGTGTTACCGGCCTGGCGGGAAGCCTCCTGCTTTAGCACACAAGAACGTGCCGCACTCGCCTGGGCCGAAGCACTCACACTCATCAGCCAACAGCCCTCCATTAGCGACGACACCTATCAAAACGCGTTAACTGCCTTTGGTGAGCAGGGGCTAATTGACCTAACTGCCATTATTGTTCAAATCAACAGCTGGAATCGGATATCGGTGAGCTTTCAGTTTACACCGGACATCCGTATCTAAGCCATCTTAGCTACTTGACAATAAAATTTCAGATGGGTAAATAAAATGAACAGTGTGACGAAACAGCGTCAACAGCTACCTAATATTCTGGGTCTCTTATCCAGTTTATGTTTTTTCTTTGGCAGTCTTTTATTCCTACCCGACAGCGCTTTCTATGCAACCGTGGGCGTATGGTGTTTTGTGATGGGCTCACTCATCATGTTTATTATTTACGCGATGAGTATGAAAGATACGGGCAAGAAGTACGTCTAATTGAGTCAATACTCGACGTTAAGATAGCCGCTGGGTTTTTAGCTACCTAGCGGCTATAAGAGGCGATCCCCCCTACGCAATACCAATGACGCTAGCACTTTCGCTTTGGGTATCCAGTATAACCACCCCTTCTGACTCGCTATCCATCTGCGCCAGTAATTCACCTTGGTTATTCCAAGCAGCAGACTGACCTACACTGATGAAGTTGTCGCACGGTCCAATACAATTCGCCATGATTACCGGCATCGTGTGTCGCCGGGCCACATCTGGGTAATGCACCGCTCCCCTAGCAATGCCATTCGCAGGTTTGGCAACGCTGGCCAGATAAACCTCAGCAGCTAGCGCAACCGCTTTATCAGCGTGGTCTATCTGGAGTGACTCGTAGCAGATCGCAGGCGCAAGTATCATACCGCCTCTTTCGAGCACCAGTTGCTCATCACCAGGTATAAAATAAGGAATTTCATCAATATGCAGCTGCTGCTTAGCGTAAAGTTGTCGCGCTTTACTTGGTGTGAACCACACCATACCGATCTGCACACCTGCCTTGACAGCGATAGGCATGATCTTACCCAGCAACAGTGGACACTCGTTTAAGCGATCATTC
>NZ_JABUZD010000041.1:0-31379 GCF_014897875.1 Halomonas sp. 3A7M | reverse complement strand
ATAAGCCTCGCTTTATACACCATAACTTATGCGGATTCACTTAGATCACGATGGGACAGTCGTCAGTTCTGAACAAATCCATTTTCAAATGTGGGTACACATTCTGAGCCAATATGGCTTTGAATTGTCCGAGCTGCAGTACAAAAACCACTATGCAGGCCTGCCAACGCGCGCCAATGCCCTGGATATGGTGCAGAGGTTTGGGATTAATGCGTCCCCTGATCAACTTATAGAAGCGAAGAACGCCGCGACGCAGGACTACCTTGCTAGCCAAGCATTCCCGCTAATGCCTGGCGTACGAGAGGCTATTGTTTACTTCCACAGTAAAGGTTTGAAGCTGGCAGTGGTGACAGGCGCTAGTGCAAATGGTGTTCAAAAAACACTGCAGGCCAATGAGTTTGAAGATAAGTTCTCTACGATTGTTTCTAGCGATGATGTCCGAAACAGCAAGCCCGCACCTGAATGCTATCTTCTGGCTCTTCAACGGCTTGGCGTTGCTGCGGATGAATGTCTCGCCATTGAAGATACACAACATGGTCTTGAAGCTGCCTTTCGAGCTGGCATAAGCTGCTTGGCACTACCCACGGAAATGTCTAAACAGCAAAACTTTCATTCAGCGACAGCGGTTCTTAGTGGCATGGCTGAAGCCGTTGAGTATATACGCCATGCCTATGGCGTAGAGAGCAACTCTGCGCCTGTTTAAATCGAACGCCTAAGGGTAAAGGGGGCTTTAGGCTTTCTAGCCAGAGCTGGCTAGCCATTCGTTAAAGCGCTGTTTGTAAGGAGAGCATAAATGCATTTTCAAGCCATTCCGATTATACGAATTTTTGATGAATCTAAAGCCAAGGCGTTCTATCTTGAGTTTTTGGGGATGTCGCTTGATTGGGAGCATCGCTTCGAAGCAGACTTTCCTGTCTATATGCAGGTATCCCGAGGTGATCTGGTTTTTCACCTCAGTGAACATTCTGGGGATTGCTCCCCCGGCGCTAAAACGTTTGTGAATACTGATGATCTTGAAGGCTTGTACCGCGAGATTCTATCCCGTGGTTACAAGTATAGCCGCCCGGAAATAACCACAGCTCCGTGGGGCGATAGGGTGTTTGAAGTGGTCGATCCGTTTTCCAACAGAATATTGTTCAATGAGCCTACAGCAGCCTAGCATTAGTTGGCATCACGATAGCGGCTGCCATGGAGGCTAACGGTAAAGGAGTTTGCGATGAAAGGCACATGTCTTTGCGGTTCCATCGAAGTGACTGCGCCTAACCACGAGCAGGTCAGTGTTTGTCATTGCTCACTATGTCGGCGTTGGTCGGGTGGGCCTATGTTCGCCGTGCATTGCGGTGGTCCGGTAGAGTTCTCTGGTGCTGAGCCTACCGCTTACCGCTCATCTGATTGGGCGGAGCGGGGCTTCTGTGCAACCTGTGGGACGCATCTGTTCTATCACCTGCTACCCAGCAATGAGTATATTCTCCCAGCAGGCCTGTTCCAGGATCAGACGTTCCAACTCACCAGCGAAATATTTATTGATGAGAAGCCCGACTATTACGAGCTTAACAACCAGACTGAGAAAATGACCGGACAGCAGGTCTTCGAGCAATTTTCGCCGGATTAATTTAGGCGGCTCGGGGCTTCTGATTGCCTTCAATCAGTGTCGATACTGGCATCAAAGATCAAACCAAAAACGCCTTGGCTTTTCAGCCAAGGCGTTTGTTTATCTAACGGTTACCCAACTCTCCGCTTAACGCTTCTTCCTAGCAGGCTTTTTATCAGCGCTGGCTGGGGCGCTTTGCTTTGCGCTGCTGTCGCCAGGAAAATGAGCGCGTACCAGCTCCAGTAGACCTTGTGTTGAGGTGTCGAAGTCGGCGGCGTTGGTATCGATGCGCTCGCTGATTTCACCGGCAATGCGTTTGCCAAGCTGCACGCCCCATTGATCAAATGAGTTGATGTTCCAGATAACGCCTTGCACAAATACCTTGTGCTCGTAGAGGGCAATCAGCGCGCCTAGGTTTTTGGGCGTTAGCTCGTCCAGCAGCAGTGTGCTGGAAGGGCGGTTGCCGGGGCAGCTATAGGGGTCGTGTTGGCTCAGCTCTTTGCTGTTCCCTTGGCTACCTTCCATAAAGGCGTTGGCCTGGGCGAGCATATTGGTTAGCAAGGCGAAGTGGTGGTCTTCCACGCCGGGTTCAGGTTTCAGCGAGGCAATAAAATCGATCGGCACGTAGCGGGTGCCCTGGTGTAGTAGCTGGAAGAAAGCATGCTGACCGTTAGAGCCGGTTTGCCCCCAAACAATCGGGCCGGTTTTGTAGTTAACTGGGTGGCCGAAAATATCGACTGACTTGCCGTTAGACTCCATATCCAACTGTTGCAGGAACGAAGGTAGTTGGTTCAAGGCTTGGTCGTAGGGCACGATGGCCTGGGTTTCGGCACCAACAAAGTTAATGTACCAGATACCAATCAATGCCATCAGAACTGGCATATTCTGCGCGAAGGGTGCTTCGATAAAGTGGCGGTCCATCTCATGAGCGCCTTCCAGCAGCTCGATAAAACCTTCAAAACCAACTGAAAGCGCAATCGGCAGCCCGATAGATGACCACATGGAGTAGCGGCCACCGACCCAAGCCCAGAACTCGAACACATTCTCTTCACGAATGCCGAACTCCATCGCCGCTTTGCGGTTAGTGGAAGCGGCAATAAAGTGGGCGCCTACGTCGGCATCTTCACCGGCATTTTCCACGAACCAGCGCCGTGCGGTTTTGGCGTTAAGCAGGGTTTCCTGGGTAGAGAAGGTTTTGGTGGAAACGATAAACAGCGTGGTCGCCGGGTCTAGTCGTGAAAGCACCTTCTGAATATGGGTGCCATCGACGTTGGAGACGAAGTGGAAGTGCAGTTCCGGGTGGCGGTATTTGAGTAGCGCGCGTACGGCCATGTTGGGGCCAAGGTCTGAGCCACCAATGCCAATATTGACCACGTCTTTGATGCGTTGGCCGTTATAGCCTTTCCACTCACCGCTTCTAACCGCTTCTGAGAACTGCTTGATTTGTTCCCGGGTGCGATTGATTTCCGGCATCACGTCGTTGCCGTCTACATGTACCGGTTCATCGCTTAAATTGCGCAGTGCGGTGTGGAGTACCGGGCGATTTTCGGTGACATTGATAATGTCGCCAGAGAACATCTGCGCTCGGCGCTGAACCAGGGCAGAGTGGTCGGCCAACTCAAGCAGTTTGGTGAGTACCTCATCAGAGACGTGATGCTTGGAGTAATCCAGGAACAGGCCGCCCACCCGTAGGCTCATTTTTTCAAAGCGCTGCGGGTCATTGGTGAAGTAATCACGAATGCGGTCGTTGGCGGTTTTGTCGCGCAGGCGTTCAAGTGCCTGCCAAGTAACACTGCGGGTGAGTTGAAACATAGAAGGCGGTCCTGTTGTTTTAGATCATTATTAAGTGACGAGCGCTATGTTGCTGGCTCGTGCCTTGTACTATTTATGGGTCTATTTAGGTAAAAATACTACATAAAACCCCAATTTAAGCAACTATTAAGCGATTGGTGGTTAAAAAATTAGTAATAAACCGTTGTTGGTGTGGGGCTGAGGAGGGAGATGCGTAGCAAAAGAGGCGCTGAGCAGGTGGCCGCCTGCTCAGCACTGAGGTTCAAGCGTTTAGCTGGTAACGGCGACATGAGCGGCGCCGCGTTTGATAAAGGCATAGCCTAAACCGGTTACCAGCGAGCCGATGATAATCGCGCCAAGGTAGAGTAGTGCAGGAGTGATGGCGTTGGGAATGAGCAGGACAAAGATACCCCCGTGAGGTGCCATTAGTTTCGCGCCTACCAGCATGGAAAGCGCACCGGTGATCGCACCGCCCACCATGCATGCGGGGATAACCCGCAACGGGTCTTTCGCCGCAAAGGGAATGGCGCCTTCACTAATAAAGCAAAAGCCGAGTACAAATGAAGCTTTGCCTGCTTCGCGCTCTGGTTCAGAAAATTTATTGCGCGCTACGAAACTGGCAATGCCCATGCCAATCGCTGGCACCATGCCTGCCGCCATAATGGCTGCCATTGGGCCGTAGGTTTCTGAAGCCAACAAGCCCACGCCGAAGGTATAGGCTGCTTTATTGACGGGGCCGCCCAAATCGAAGCACATCATTGCGCCCAATAGAATGCCCAGCAGCACCGCATTAGTAGAGCCCATCGAGGCCAGGAAGCTGGTCAGCGCATTCAGCAATGCAGCGACAGGCTCGCCAATCACATAGATCATCGTCAGGCCGGTGACCAGACTGGCCACCAGTGGGATGATCAGAATAGGCTTGAGCGATTCAACGCTGGAGGGCAGCTTAACGTAGCGAGTAACCGCTAGGGCCACATAGCCTGCCAGGAAGCCTGCCAAAATGCCGCCGATAAACCCGGAGCCAATGTCGGCCGCCAACATACCGCCAATCATACCTGGAGCAATACCGGGGCGGTCGGCGATGGAGTAGGCAATGTAACCCGCCAGAACAGGAATCATTAGCGCGAAGGCGGTGCCGCCGCCAATTTGCATGAGCGCAGCGGCCAGCGTGCCTTCCTGCTCAAAGGCTTCAATGCCGAACACAAACGAGAGCGCAATCAGCAAACCGCCTGCTACCACCATAGGCAGCATGAACGACACGCCAGTGAGGAGGTGCTTATAAACGCCTTTCTCTTTAACGCTCTTATTGGCGTTGCCCGAACCGCTGTTGGCGTTTTCTACGCTAGCATCAACAAGGGCGGCTTCCAGCGTGGGACGTGGCTTTTTTAGTGCATTGCCGGTTGAGGTGCGGTAGATGCGCTTGCCTGCAAACCGCGCTGGGTCAACGTCGATATCGCAGGCCAGTACGACCACGTCGGCGTCGGCGATCTCTTGTTCGGTTAAATGATCTTGAGCGCCCACTGAGCCTTGGGTTTCCACGCGAATGGTATGTCCCATGGCTTTGCCTGCTTCGGCTAGCGCTTCAGCAGCCATAAAGGTATGGGCAACACCAGTGGGGCAAGCAGTCACTGCCACAATCTTCTTGCCACCCGTGTTGCTCGCCGGAGTCGCGGCGGCTGTAGGGGTTGCAGGAGCAGTGTAAATCGGTGCTTCACGCTTGGCTTGAGTTAAAAAGGCGCTGGGGTCGGGCAGGGCGCTGGCAATCGGCGCCTGGAAAAGCCGCTTGCCTTCAAAACGTTCTGGGGCAGGAACGTGATCGGCGGCCACCACAATTAAATCGGCATTAGCAATTTGCTCGGCGGTGGCAGCCTGCAGCGGCGCAATTTCGCCGTGCATTTCCACATGGGCGCTCCAGCCCATCCGCGTGGCTGCTTGCTCAAGGCGCTTGGCGGCCAGAAAGGTGGTCGCCATGCCGCTGGGGCAGGCGGTAATTAGAATCAGGTTCATCGCGTGGCTCCCTCGGTGATGGTGTCGTCAAGACGCCGTACCAAAGTCTGTTGTTGGAGTAAGTCAAAGTCGTCGGCGTGGGGGGTGCCCACGCCGACGTGGCGAACCGCTTCGGCAGAGAGTGCCGTTGCGAAGCGAAGGGTGTCTGGTGGGGCGAAGTCGCTGAGCAGCCCATGAATCATGCCAGCCACAAAGGTATCGCCCGCACAAACAGTATTGGTGGCGTTTACGCTAGGCGGTGTGGATTGCCAAGTGCCCTGTGAACTAACCCATAAAACGCCCTCTGAGCCTGCGGAAATCAGTGCGTGCTCTATGCCACTGGCGTGCAGTCGCTCGGCGGCGAGCTGGCGCTGTTGATTTGAATCTAACGTGCTGCCAGCCCAGTCGGCGAGTTCCGTTTCGTTAGGTTTTACAGCCGCAGGCTGAGCGGCAATGGCAGTTAGCAGTGCCGGGCCGCTGGTGTCTATCCAAAGTGGTACGCCATAGCTTTTTAGGGTGGTCAGTAGTTCAGCAAACAGTTGCTGATCAATACCCGGTGGAAGGCTACCGGCAACGACGACCGCTTGGGGCGGAGCGAGGCGCTGAAACAAATCGTCTAGGGTAGTTCGTAAAGCATTTAAGTGGGCAGACTCAATCGGCATGCCGGGGCCGTTAATATCAGTGACGCGGCCACTCTGTTCCGCCAGCTTGGCGTTAATGCGCGTGCTGCCGGGTACGCGTACAAAGGCATCTTCCACGCCGTAGTGGGGGAATGCCAAGCTGAACGGGTCGTCGTTATCCTGGCCGAGAAAGCCGCTAACAATCACTTGATGGCCTAAGCTGGCCAGCACGCGTGCTACGTTAACGCCTTTGCCCGCGGCTTCTAACTGGGCGCTGTGGGGGCGGTTCACATGACCGAGTGTCAGCGTTTCAAGGTTGAACGCTAAATCCAGCGCGGGGTTGAGTGTAATGCACACTACCTGAGCCATTAGCGGGCCTCCAGGGCGTCACGTACCTCATCGCTGGTGGCTTTACTCAGTGCTAATTGGGCAGTGGCTTTTGCATCGGCAAGATCAAATTCACGCAGGCGAGCTTTGACTAGCGGAATTTGTCGCGCACTGACGGAAAGCTCATCAACGCCTAACCCTACCAGCACCGGCACGGCCATGGCGTCCGAGGCAAGCTCGCCGCATACGCCGACCCATTTACCGTGGGTATGGGCGGCATCGACGGTCATTTGAATCAAACGCAGCACGGCGGGGTGCAGGCCATCGGCCTGGGCAGAAAGCTCTGGGTGGCCGCGGTCGATGGCCAGGGTGTACTGAGTTAAATCGTTAGTGCCGACGGAGAAGAAGTCCACCTCGGCCGCCAGCGTAGGTGCTAGCAGTGCGCTGGAGGGTACTTCGATCATCACGCCCAGTTGCACATCAGTGGCGCGCTGCTGTGGTGGGATTTCGCTAAGCAGGCGGTCATAGATGACGTTGGCGGCGCGGAATTCAGCGACATCCTTAACCATCGGCAGCATGATGCGTAGCGGACGGCCGACAGCTGCCATCAGTAGCGCGCTGATTTGTGTTTCCAGCACTTCCGGCTCGGTCAGCGCTAAGCGAATGCCGCGTAGGCCAAGGAAAGGATTGTCTTCCTGGGGAACCGGCCAGTAGGGCAGCGGCTTGTCGCCACCCACATCCAAAGTACGCGCGACCAACGGGCGGCCATCCAAGGCATCGGTGGCTTCGCGGTACTCGGCAATTTGGGTGGTTAGGTCCGGTGCGCTTGAGTAGGCCATAAACAGGAATTCGGTGCGCAGTAGGCCAACACCTTCAGCACCGCGTTCAACCGCATCGGCGGCGTGGGCGGTGTTACCAAGGTTAGCTGCCACTTCTACCCGATGCCCATCACGGGTTTGAGCTTGCTCAAAACGCAGCTCCCAAGCATCGGCTTCGCGCTGTTGCTGGTCGAGAAGCTGTTGTTCCGCGCGCTGCAGGCGCTCTTCGGAAGGCTGGGAGGTAACCCGCCCACGCTCACCGTCAAGAATCATCATGCCGCCGTTATGCAGTACCATCACGGCTTCACCAGCACCGACAACGGCTGGAATACCCAGCGCACGAGCCAGAATTGCACTGTGCGCGGTGGCGCCGCCGCGTACGGTCAGCAGGCCGCGTACCCGTGAGGTATCCAGGCGGGCAACGTCGGAAGGGCCGATGTCATCCATCACCAGAATATACGGGTGGTCAGGCGGCTCGGGCAGTTGGACATCGCACAATACCCCCAGCACGCGGCGGCCTACGTCGCGCAGGTCAGCGGCGCGCTCGGCCAGCAGTCGGTCGGCGAGCATTTCCTGGGCGTGGGCGGCGGTTTCAATGGCATTCCACCAACCGGCTTCTGCTGAACGACCTTCACGAATCGCATCAATCGCAGCGTGATGCAGCTCGGGGTCGTCGAGCATCTCTTCGTGCATCGAGAGAATATCGGCCACTTCGCCGCCAGGGGCGTTGTGCACCAGTGCCTGTAGTTGAGCGGCGCCTTCTTTGAGTGCCACTTCCAGGCGACTAATTTCATGTTCGGGGTCGCTGGCGTGTTCAGCATAGTCGAACTGCATCGGGCGAATCACAAACACCGGCGCAATGGCTAAGCCCGGCGAGGCGGCAACGCCGGTGTGGGGCGCATCAACGACTAACGGCTCAACGGGCTTGCTCGTGTTAGTAACCGACTTGGTATCAAAACCGCCGTCGAACGGCGTTACTTTCTCACCTAGACCGTCTTCAACGGCGGCGGCTACTGCGCCTAGCGCAGCACTTGCCTGCTCACCTTCGGCAGAAAGGATAAGCCACTGACCACGCCGTGCTCCCAAGCCAATCACTTTGGTGAGGCTGGCGGCTGAAACCGTGGAAGCACTGCCTTCTTCAAGGCGTACGTTAATCGGCATTGATTGCGCGCGGGCGACCTGTACCAGCTGTTTTGCTGGGCGGGCGTGCAGGCCATGGGGGTTCAAGACGCGCACTCGGCGAGTCTGAGTGTTGGCGGTTTCACCCGCCAACGTGGCCAGTAGCTGTGCGCTGTTTTTGCCCACCAAACTGTCACTTTCGCCGTTCTCCAACATGGCTAATAGCTGTTCCAGCAGTGGGCGGTGGGCATCGCCGCTGGCCGCTAAACAGAACAGTGCGTGGACAGGGTGGCCGCTATGCTCAAGTTTAGGATCGGCTGGCGTGGCAACGCCTAATGCGGGTTGTGTCACCCCTTGGGCGTGGCTTGCCAACCAAAAACCTTTGCCCAGCCATTGGGGGGAAGCACTGGCGATGGCGCTAATAAAAGCGTTATCAACGCAGCCACTTTGGCGCAGCCGAGCGGCAGCGGCCAGGGCAAGCTCTTGAGGGTCGCGAGCAGGGAAGTTAATGCACAGCGTATCGGCATCCAGGCGTGGCTCAAGCGTTGGCTTGGAAAGTAAACGCGCTACCTCGACAGCCGAGCTAGCGTTGGCGAGTTGGCTGGCGACGCCTTCGCGGTCTAAGACGTGGGTCAACTGGCGCAGAATATCCAGGTGTTCGTCATTTTGCGCGGCTATCGTCACCAAAACATAGACCGCCTGGCCGTCATGCCACTGAACGCCTTTGGGGAACTGCAGCACCCTCACGCCGGTATGTTTTACGTGCTGACGACTTTCTGGCGTGCCGTGTGGAATGGCAATTGCGTTACCAAGATATGTTGATGACTGAGCTTCACGGGCATGGAGGCCATCACGGTACTCGGCCTCAACTAAGCCCGCATCCGTTAGCGCCTTAGCGGCGATGTCGAGTGCAGCTTGCCAGTCGTCCGCATGGCGGTCGAGCAAGATGTCATCTGGGCCGAGAGTTAACATAGGGTTCTCCTGTAAACGCTGTCAGCCAAGGGGTAATGTCTGCAGCGTGATCATGCTTAAACGTTGGTCGTAGAGCGTTGAGCTTCGCTGGATGAATCGTGTCATCTGTGGTTAGTTGGCTATGCTGAATCGATTCACTTAAAGACACAAGGGTTGTCTTTCTAGACTTTAGTCTGGGTGGGGAGAAACGGCTGATAAACTACACCGGCAACCAGAGGGAGAATTGCATGACACTTGCCGACATTGCCCGGCTTGCGGGCGTATCGCGCACCACGGCGAGCTATGTAATTAATGGCCAGGCCGAGCAACGGCGTATTAGTAATGCCACCATTGAGAAAGTAATGGCGGTCGTGCGGCAGTATCGCTATCACATTGACCCGCAGGCAGCGGCGCTGCGTCGTGGGGCAAGTCGGCTGATTGGATTGATCGTGCCGGACCTTGAAAATATCAGCTATGCGCGGCTCGCGAAGCGCTTAGAGCGTGGCGCGAGAGAGAAGGGCTATCAGCTGTTGGTGGCTAGTTCAGATGACTGTGCCGATAGCGAGCGCGCCTTGGCATTGGCGCTTCGCGCGCAGCGTTGTGAGGTGCTTATTACCGCCAGCTGCCTTGCCGAAGAGGACACCTTCTATTCTGATTTGGTAGATGAAGGTTGGTGCGTTGTGGGAATGGACCGTGGGCTTGCGCCGACGCGTTTTGCCAGTGTCGTCAGTAACGATCAAGACGCGGCATATGCGCTAACGCGCTCGGTCATTACGGGTAGCACGCGGCGGGTGGCGTGGTTAGAAGCGATGCCGAGCTTGTCGATCAGTCGTGAGCGGAGGGTGGGCTTTCAGTCAGCACTACAAGACAGCTCTATCGAGCCGGTTTTGCTTAGCGGTACGCACTACGAGCGTAGTGAAGGTGCCCGCCTTGCCGCTCAACTGCTGGATGAGAAGGGGGGCGCTGATGCGTTGATCACCGCGTCTTATGTGCTGATGGAAGGGGTGTTTGACGTGTTTCTGGAGCGCGGTGGGCTACCAGAGAATATGCGGTTGGCCACCTTTGGCGACCACCGTTTGTTGGATTTTCTGCCGCAACCGGTGAATTCAGCCTTGCAAGATTATGATCGCATTGCTGAACTCACCCTACGCTGCGCCCTGAATGCCATGAACGGCGACTATCAGTGTGGGCAGCAGGTCGTGGCGCGCCACCTGCGTACCCGATAAGCCCCATTGATTCGTTCAGAGCTTGAGTTGTTCAGACCTTGAATTGTTCAGTACTTAAGTTGTTAAGAGCTATACCGTGCGGGCTTGAGCCCAGGCCTGTGCATCCGGAATAGACATATCGTAGCGTTCACTGAGGTAGGGCGACGACAGTAAAAAGTCGGCGCTCGCCGCATTGCATGCTACCGGCACGTTCCATAGCGCGGCTAAACGCAGCAGCGCTTTGACATCAGGATCGTGGGGCTGAGGGGCAAACGGATCCCAGAAGAAAATCAGCACGTCTAGCTGTTGTTCGGCAATCCGCGCACCAATTTGCTGATCACCGCCCAGCGGCCCGCTCATCAACCCCTCGACCTCTAGGCCAAGCGCATTTTTGAGCCGGCCAGCGGTCGTCCCTGTACCAATGAGAGTGTGCTGGCTGAGCGTTTCCTGCCAGCGTGTTGCCCACTCCAGCATTTCGGTTTTTTTGCCGTCGTGGGCAATTAGCGCAATGCGTTTACGCGGTTGCAGCGTACGAACGGCTTGGCGGGGTGGACGTGCGTCGCTCATGGCATGGCTCTCCAGTTAACATTCCGGCTATTTCAGGTCACAGTTAGATTTACGCTTCTTCAACGGCCAGCACTTTCATGGTGTTAGTGCCGCCGTGGGCGTTCATGTGGTCGCCGCGGGTAAGAATGACATGATCGCCAGGGTGTGCCAAACCATGCGCTTGGAGTAGCTTGATGGCTTCTTGATTGAGCTCTTTAGGATCCATGTCGGTTGTGTCGAAGGGAATCGACACGACGCCGCGGTAAAGCGCCATGCGCCGTTGGGCAATCGGGCTGTGTGCAAGTCCCACAATCGGCAGACCAGAGCGAATGCGTGAGGCAATCAGTGGCGTATAACCTGTCGAGGTCATACAGGCTATGGCGCGTACCCCGGTGAGGTGGTTAGCGGCATACATGGCAGAGAGGGCAATGGTTTCATCAATGCGCTCGAAGCCTTCATGAATACGGTGGCCGGATGACTGAGCAATACGTTCGCGCTCAGCGCCGAGGCATACTCGATCCATCGCTTGAATGGTTTCTACCGGATAGTCACCCGCGGCGGTTTCCGCAGAGAGCATGACGGCGTCGGTGGCATCCAGCACTGCGTTAGCCACGTCGAATACTTCCGCGCGGGTGGGCAGTGGCGACTCAATCATCGACTCCATCATTTGTGTGGCGGTAATGACCGCGCGGTTAAGCGTGCGAGCATGCTTGATGATGCGTTTTTGAGTGCCGATCAGTGCGGCATCGCCAATTTCTACGCCTAAGTCGCCTCGGGCGACCATCACGGCTTCAGAGGCTTCGATAATGCCATCCAGTGTTTCATCATCGGCAACCGCTTCGGCGCGCTCAAGCTTGGCAACCAGACCTATTTCCTTGCCTGCTTCACCGAGCAGGTCGCGCGCTTCTTGCATATCAGCAGCGCTGCGTGGGAACGATACCGCCAGGTAATCCACCCCGATATCGATCGCAGTTTTTAGGTCTTCTTTATCTTTTTCGGTAAGTGCCGGGGCGGATAATCCACCGCCTTGCTTGTTAATACCTTTGTTATTGGAAAGCTTGCCACCTACGTGAACGCGCGTGTGCACTTCTTGACCAATAATCGAGGTGACGTCCAGCACGACGCGGCCATCATCCAGCAGTAACCGGTCACCTGGGGCGACATCGTCAATCAGCGACTTGTAATCACAGCCGACGCGCTCGGCCGTGCCGCTGTTGGCATCCAACGCCATGTCGAGCACAAAGGCCTGGCCAATGTCCAAGTGAACGGCACCTTCGGCAAAGCGCGATATACGGATTTTTGGCCCTTGCAGGTCACCCAAGGCAGCAACGCTGCGATTTAGTCGCTGGGCAATCTCGCGTACCTCTTTTAAGCGGCGGCGATGGTCGTCTGCGGCACCATGGGAGAAATTTAGCCGCACGACATCAACGCCCGCTTTTAGCATGGCTTCCAGCACGCCAGGGCGATCGCTTGCTGGGCCCAGCGTCGCGACAATCTTGGTGCGGCGAAGGGGAGTGGGAGATGTTGAGCGAGTCATAAACGTTACTCCTGTTGACCATCTTGGCGGTGATTAATTATTGGACTACGATAGCCTTTATATAGTAATTTTACTACATATTGGGATGTTATTAGCCTTTAAGGGCAGTTTGGATAGGTAAAAATTGACCTAAAGGTGAATAAATACGTATTTTTAGTAATTTTTTTACTGGATACGCCATCGACTACCACTGCTTGATTGAGGTGCCATCATGACAATAAGAGTTGCTATTAACGGATTTGGACGGATTGGTCGTAACGTACTTCGTGCGCTGTACGAAAATGGCTACCGGGATCGTGTCCGAGTGGTTGCGATTAATGATTTGGGTGATCCTTCCCTAAACTCGCACCTGCTGCGTCACGATACGGTTCACGGCCACTTTCCTTTTGCCGTTGAGCATGATGCCGAAAGTATTCGTGTGGATGGCGATCGCATCGCGATCTCTTCTGAGCGTGATCCTAGCCAGCTTCCTTGGACATCCATGAACATTGATCTCGTCATGGAGTGCACAGGCTTGTTCACTAAGCGAGAAGCCGCTGCCAAGCATATAGAAGCGGGTGCTAAGCGTGTGTTGATCTCTGCACCCAGCCCCGATGCTGACGCTACTATCGTATATGGCGTTAATGACGATATTTTGACGGCTGAACACACGGTGGTCTCCAATGCGTCGTGCACGACTAACTGCTTGGCGCCTGTCGCCAAAGCATTAAACGATGCTGTAGGCATTGAAAATGGCTTGATGACCACGGTCCATGCCTACACCAACGACCAGAACCTATCGGATGTTTATCACTCCGACCCTTACCGCGCGCGTAGTGCGACGCATTCGATGATTCCGACCAAAACAGGCGCAGCAGCGGCCGTTGGTTTGGTCTTGCCGGAACTGGCAGGTAAGTTTGATGGGTTAGCCGTACGCGTGCCGGTGATCAACGTTTCCCTGGTAGATTTAACATTTACGGCAAGCCGCGATACCACCAAAGAAGAGATCAACGCCATTGTTGAAAAAGCAGCGGCGAACTCGTCTGTGCTAGCGGTTAACGCACAGCCGCTGGTGTCTATTGATTTCAATCATGATGCACACTCGTCTACTTTTGATGCCAATCACACCCGTGTGAATGGCCGCCTGGTGAAAATTATGGCGTGGTACGACAACGAGTGGGGCTTCTCCAACCGTATGCTAGATACCGCCCTTGCCATGCAGAAAACGGCCAAATAACACCTGACTGACCCTTATGGGCAAGTGTCGCCCAGCAGCAACTCAGTTTTGAGTAGCTGCTGGGTTTTGGGTATTCGGCCTAGAATCATTTTTGCCGCCACGCGGCCCTTGCCCGCACTGTCCTGGCGCACGGTCGTTAAACGCGGTGCTCTATATTGCCCTTCAGCAATGCCATCAAAGCCGGTAATTCTTAGCTCTCCCGGTACGTGAATGCCACGCTGTTCGGCTAGCGTCAGCGCGGTAAGCGCAATACGGTCTGACATGCATAGCAGCAGATCCGGGCGCTGTGTGGCAGGCAGGTCGAGGATTTCTGTGATCACAGGTGAGCACACATCAAACACGTTCTCTTCGATATTCCATAGTGGGATCTGTTCAGCATCAAAGCCATGTTCGGTGAGTGCAGCATGAAATCCGGCCAAGCGTGCACGGCTGATGGTGCTGCTGCCCGGCAGTAGGGTGTGCGCTTTGGTGATGCGGCCGTTGCAATGCTCTTTTGTCAGACGAAGATTAACCACCGCAGGCCGCTGTGGCCGCGTTTTTAACGCGTGCTGGGCAAGGTGGTAGCTTGCGTCTTGGTCATCGATATGCACAGTCGGACTGCCATCAATGTCGAAATCCACAGACACCAGTGGCCGCTGCGCAGGCAGCTCGCTTAGCAGCTTGTTATTAGGCATCAGGCCGTAAACGATAAAGCCATCGGCAATGTTTGCAGACCCTGGCGGCTGGGAGGCATGACCCCGGCCAGGCAGTAGCAGCATGGTATGCCCATGTGCATCGAGTACTTCAGCGACACCGGATAAAAATTCACTGGCGACAGCATCATTGAGGCTGTAGGTCAGGCTTTCGGCAAGAATAACCGCAACAATGCTGGAGCGCCCAGTGCGCAGACTGCGGGCCTTGGCATCAGGACCGTTATACCCCAGGCGTTTGGCCTCGCTTAAAATACGATCGCGTAGCAGAGGCGAAAGCTGGTCGGGGCGGTTGAAGGCGTTTGATATTGTCGCGGTGGAAACGCCGAGTTCTGTGGCAAGATCCTTGAGAGTCATTCGACGATGGGCAGTCACGGGTTTCCTATCCTGTTTAATTATTTGGGCGTTATTTTACATCGCAGGCTAATGAATTGAATCTGACGCACAAAAATACGGCCTTGACGTTGTTTCCACTACCGTTGCTATAGAGGTAGTGGCATCAAAGGCCGTTGTTCGCTCAGCAACAGCGCAGTCGATAGCGTTCGTTAAGCCGCAGAGCGTGTCTCAGAAAGCATCAACGCCGCACCGCTTTCATCAAATAGATGCACATGCTCGATGTCAGGCACCAGGGATACTTTTTGGCCTTCTTCCCACTGGCTTGGGGCTTCGCTGCGGTGGATAAGCAGTGTATCGCCCTCTTTGGGTTCTAGGTAGACATAGACCTCATTACCCAGGTACTCGACATTGAAAATTTCAAAGCAGTTATCGCCCTTGGGTGCCTCTAAACGTAGGTGCTCGGGGCGTATGCCTAAGGTAAGCGAGCTGCCTGTGCGATAGCTATCTGCGGCTTGGGGAAGTGCGACTTCTCCCAAGCCTTTTGCAGTTACCTTGCAACCATCTTTTGAACCGCTGGCAAGCTCCGCGGGCATAAAATTCATCGTCGGTGAACCGATAAAACCGGCGACAAACTTGGTGGCTGGGCGTTGATAAAGTTCATGTGGGCTGCCTACTTGCTCGATATGGCCGCTTTTTAGCACCACGATTTTATCTGCCAGGGTCATTGCTTCGACTTGGTCGTGGGTCACATAGATCATCGTAGAGCCCAGGCGATTGTGCAGCCTAGCGATCTCGTTGCGCATTTGTACTCGCAGCGACGCATCCAGGTTGGAAAGCGGCTCATCAAAAAGCAGAATGCGAGGTTCCCGAGCCATCGCACGGCCCATTGCAACACGCTGGCGCTGACCGCCCGACAGTGCTTTCGGCTTGCGGTGTAACAGGTCTTCAAGCTGCAAAATTTTAGCGGTACTCATTACCCGTTCATGGACCGTCTCTTTGTCTGTTTTGGCAAGCTTCAAGCCAAAGGCCATGTTGTCATAAACGGTCATGTGCGGGTAAAGGGCATACGACTGGAACACCATGCCCACACCACGTTCACGTGGGGGAAGGTCATTGACCAGCGTGTCACCAATGTTTAAGTCACCGTCGGTGATTGACTCAAGACCCGCGATAAGGCGCAGCAGCGTGGATTTCCCACAGCCGGATGGGCCAACAAAGACGACAAATTCACCATCGCCAATGGTCAGGTCAACGTCTTTAATAATGTGATCGCGACCAAATACTTTGTTGATCTTTTCAAGCGTAACACTTGCCATGGTTAGCTCCTTGTCGGCCTCAATGCTGCATTCCTCGTATCGGGCCGACTATCGTTATTGAATGTTGTTATTGAGTATTGCCATTGATTTGACTAAGCAACGTGCATGAAGGCGGCTTGATAGGCGGGCAGTGTCAGCACATTATCTTGACGTGCCGTAGTGAAGCCGTGTCCTTCCAGGTCACCGATGACGTCTAAGGGGAGCGCTGTTTGCAGCTCATTCCCCGTCAGGTTAAAGACACACAGCACTTTGTCTTGGTCATTTTGACGAATAAAGCCCAGTAACTCCTCGCCAACCTCAATCAGCTGTAAATCACCGTCAAACAGCGCGGAGTGCGTTTGGCGGAAAGCCAACATCCGGCGCACGCCGTTAAGCGTTGAGTCAGGGTTCGTGTGCTGTCGGCTAACCGCCAATGGCAGGTGGCGTTTTTCTACGGGGAGCCATGGCTCAATGGCCGAGAAACCTGCCTGGGTGCCATCGGTCCATGGCATCGGCGTGCGGCACCCGTCTCGGCCTTTAAACTCTGGCCAGAGCACTTTGCCGTAAGGGTCTTGAATGCGCTCGAAGGGCACGTCGGCTTCTGGCAGCCCTAACTCTTCCCCTTGATAAAGGCAGACGCTGCCGCGTAGGGAAAACAGCATGGCGAGCATCACTTTAGGATAAGCAATGGGATCTTCTTCAGCACCCCAGCGTGATGCGCTGCGTTCAACATCATGGTTGGATGTTGCCCAGCAGGGCCAGGCATCGCCCGCTAAGCGCTGAAAGCGCTCAATAACATGACGAATATAGCTGGCGGAGCGTGGCTTATTGAGCAAGTCAAAGGTGTAAGCCATGTGTAGTTTGTCACCGCCTGCGGTGTACTCAGCCATGCGCTCAAGTGGGTTGTCATCGCCGATTTCGCCCACGGTCGTAGTGCCGGGATACTCATCCATCAAGGCGCGTAAGTCTTTTAAGAAATCTACGTTTTCAGGGCGGCTAATATCGTAGACATGGCGCTGCCACGTGTAGGGGTTAGCCTCTGGAGCGCCCAGGGTTTTGGATTCGCCTTTGGGCACCGGTGGGTTGTCACGCAGCTCGGTGTCGTGGAAGTAGAAGTTGACGGTATCAAGGCGGAAACCATCAACGCCAAGATCCAGCCAGAAGCGCATGTTGTCTAGCTGTGCTTGACGGGCTTCCGGGTTGTGGAAGTTGACATCCGGCTGGCTGGTCAAAAAGTTGTGTAGATAATACTGCTGGCGGCGTGAATCAAAGGTCCAGGCAGGGCCGCCAAAAATAGATAGCCAGTTATTAGGGGGTGTGCCATCGGGCTTAGGGTCTGCCCATACAAACCAATCGGCTTTGGGGTTGGTACGATTCTGGCGGCTCTCTTTAAACCAAGCGTGCTGTTCAGAGGTATGGCTGATGACTTGATCAATCATCACTTTCAGCCCAAGTGAATGGGCCTTGTCGAGCAACGCCTTGAAATCATCCAGGGTGCCAAACATTGGATCAACGTCACGGTAGTCGCTGACGTCATAACCGAAATCCAACATGGGAGACGTAAAGAAAGGCGACAGCCAGACACCGTCAACATTCAAAGAAGCGACGTAATCGAGCTTTTCGGTAATGCCTTTCAAGTCACCAATACCGTCGCCACGGCTGTCTAGGAAGCTGCGCGGGTAAATTTGATAGATAACGCCGCCGCGCCACCAGGTCAGGTTGTCTTGCATGAATAAATCCTTAATAAAACGTAAATAACACCCACGCTTAGCCTTTAACTGCGCCCGCAGTTAAGCCTGAAACAATGCGACGTTGGAAAATGATGACCAAGATAACCAGGGGCACGGTGACGACGACCGACGCGGCCATAATTGGCCCCCAAGGCAGCTCGTAGGCGCTACCACCTGACAGCAGGGCAATGGCAACAGGCACGGTGCGCTGTGCATCAGTGAGTGTGAAGGTTAAGGCAAACAGGAACTCATTCCACGCAGCAATAAAGGCGAGCAGGCCAGTGGTTGCCATGGCGGGCCACATTAGCGGTAGGAAGACTTTAGTAATCGTAATCCAGGGCGTAGCGCCATCCATAATGGCGGCTTCTTCCAACTCCATGGGCAGTTCTTTCATGAAGGTGGTAAGTACCCAGACGGTGAAGGGCAGCGTGAAAATGGTGTAGCTCAGAATGAGACCAGCGGGATTGTTGTAGAGATTTAGTGCGCGAATCACCTCAAACAAGCCTGAGAGCACCGCAACCTGAGGAAACATGGAAACCCCAAGAATGACCAGCATGACGGTCGAGCGACCACGGAAGCGAACTCGGCCCAGCGCATAGGAGGCGGTGATCCCCAGTAGCAGCGCGATGAAAACAACGCTAAATGCTACGACTATTGAGTTAAAAATCGCACGGATAAAGCTCGACTGGCTAAAAATCTGCGCATAGTTATCCAGGTTCCAATTGGAGGGCCAAAGTTCAACCCGGAAAAGCTCGCTGGAAGGTTTAAGTGAGGTAATGACCGCGTAATAAAATGGGAAAACGGCGTATACCATAATCAGCGCAATTAAGGCCCAAAAGCCGACGCGCTTGGCAATTTTGGCTAACTGACGTTGGTTCATCAGTCACCTCCTAGTTGTATTTTGTTACGGCCTAAATAGAGGTAAGCAACGGTGGCCAGGGCAATAATCAAGAACAACAGGGTAGAGGCAGCACTGCCGTAACCAACATCCTGGAACTCAACCAACTGCTGACGCGCATAGACTGACATCGACATCGTGCTGGTCGAGTTAGACGTCAGTACGTAGATCACGTCGAACACTCGCAGGGCGTCTAGAAGGCGGAAAATCACCGCCACCATCAAGGCAGGTGTAATCAGCGGCAGGGTAACTTTGAAGAACACACGCACGGGATGAATGCCGTCTACTTCTGCGGCTTCGTAGCAGTCTTTTGGCAACATCTGTAGGGCGGCTAACACCAACAGAGCAACAAACGGAATTGTTTTCCAGACATCGACCATGATGACGGCCCACATTGAGTAAGTAGCGCTAGCCGTCCAAGCGATAGGATTGTCGATAATCCCAACCGTCATTAGCAGGTGATTGATGATGCCGAACTGATCGTTGAGCATCCATGCCCACATTTGTGCAGAAACGATGGTAGGGATTGCCCACGGAATCAGTACCGCCGCGCGAACAATCGTCCGACCTTTAAACTCCGCATTTAGAATCAGTGCCACAATGACACCAAAAATGACTTCTAAAGAGACAGATACCACCGAAAAATAAACCGTATTCCAAACAGATTGCCACCAGACTGGGTCAGCAAGAACCCCGAACCAGCGGCCATTGTCGTAAACCAGATAGTTTTCAAACCCGATTAGATTAGCCGCACCCAGGTCCGACAGTGAGGCATCGGTAAAGCTTAGAAAAAATGTTCGCATTAACGGCCAGCCAGCCACCAACGTTAATGCGATCAGCATGGGAGCCAAGAACAGCCAAGCCGCTTTGACTCGCTGACGGCGTACTTTAGTGCCGCGATGCCGACGCGCTGGCGCTGCGGCTGAGCGCGCCTCCAGGGGCGCGCTGTTGTTTGAAGAGGTCGACATAGGTATCTCCGCGGTTACCAGTTGCGACGCTTCAGGCGGAGTAGATCGCCTTCGAGGTCAGCGACGGCGTCAGCGCCAGTTTTAGTGCCCGAAAGCACATCATGGGAAGTGCTGAAAAAGGCATTGCTAACACGGCCATAGGCATCCCCGGTAGGTGCTGACGGACGGGCGACGGCGTTGGTGAAGGTGTCGTAAAGAGTGCCAAAGAAAGGCACGGCTTCCAGTACCTCTTCATCTTGGTAAAGCGCATCGATGGTGGGGTTGTAGGACGCTTGGATGGCACGACGCTTTTGCTCTTCTTCACCGGTTAAGAAAGCGACCAGGTCAGCGGCAAGCTCGGGATGTTCGCTATAGCGGGATACCGCTAAGTTCCAACCGCCTAAGCCAGCTGCACTTCGACCGTCTTCTCCACCTGCGGGCAATTGAGTAACGCCGACGCTGCCACGTACATCGCTATCTTCGCTTTGAGCCAGTGACCAGGCGTATGGCCAGTTGCGCATAAATACGGCATTGCCGCCCTGGAAGACACCACGGGCTTCTTCTTCGGTATAGTTCAGCACGCCTTCCGGAGAGATATCGCCAATCCATGAGGCTGCTAAATCTAGCGCTGCAGCAGCTTTCTCGTTATTGATGGTGACTTCGCCATTCTGATCTACCACGGTACCGCCACCGAAGCTTGATACCCACTCCAGTGCATTGACGGTAAGTCCTTCATAAGCACGCCCCTGGAAGACAAAGCCCTGCATCCGATCATTGCCTTCTGCGCGCTCGGCATCTTTGATATCACGCGCGATGTCGGTCAGTTCTTGCCACGTAGTCGGTACGTCATGGCCATGCTTCTCCAGCAAGTCCTCGCGGTAATACAGAACACCTGCGTCGGTAAACCAGGGCATCGCAACTAGACGGCCATCGATAGTGTTGTTGGTGACAATGGTGTCGAAGTGGCCTGCCGCGGCGTCTTCACCAAGCACTTCGCTTAAATCAAGCAGGTGATTAGCGAGTAGGCCGGGCCAGACAACATCGATCTGCATGACATCAATGTCGCTAGAGTTGGCGGATAAAATTTGTTGGTAGAGTGACAAACGTTCAGTGGATGAGTTTGGCGTTGAAACCACATCGACACTGTGGCCGGTCTTCTCTTCCCAGGCGCTCACACCTTCTTGGCAAAGGGTAAGTTCCGCACCAACAGCTCCACAAGAAATGGTTAACTCAGCCGCCTGGGCAGAGCCTGTGGCGCTAGCGAGACTAGCCAAAGCAATGGCAGAAGTGAGTAGTGTCTTTTTCATAGGGCGTTCCTCGGCATTTGTTGTTATGGGTAATGAGTGTTAAAAGCGCTTGTAGCGCCTACTTAAACGATTAAGTAAGGTGCCAGTTAGCCGTCTCCTCGTGACAAGTTCAATAGCGACTTTTGTCTAATGCCGTTGCATCACTTTATTCTAACCTAGTGAACAGTTTAGACATTGGTCGATAATTAGTGATTTCTTGTTGGTTTACTACCTCTTAATCGATTAAGTTCTTTCTACCGTTATCTAGCGGGATAAAACGTAGTTGCTTTGCAATATAATCTGCTGGATTCGGTTCGCAGAACAGCGTTTAGCGCCACTCAGTGGGAGAGTCGTTGGGCGTGTTGATGAGCGTGGGCTATCCGTGCAGTAAAGCGACAGACTGATGGCTTTGGCTCGAAGGAAGGTTTAAAGCAAAAGCATCAGAAACTTACGTTTTCAACAAAATCTCAAAAATAAAAGATTTAAAGCCAAGTTTTTAAAGCGATTTTTAAAACGCTTTTCTTAAAGCATAGCTCTTAGGAACACAGCTCCTTGGAATACAGCTCTTAGGAATACAGCTTTTAAGAGCATGGGTTTTAAGGGTATAGCTTTTAAAAACAAGGGCTTAATAAATTAGGGTTTAAAACAATGCACAAAATGACATTCAAAACACCTCTCGCCATTGCCATCGCCGCTGCCAGTTTTGGGCTGTGTGGTACTGCTAGCGCCAACACAACATTGGAAGAGCGATTTGCTCAGTTAGAAGCAAGAATTGCGGCTGCCGAGCAGCGTGCGGAGGCTGCAGAACGTCGCGCGGAGTTAGCTGAGCAGGGACATGCTGCACCATCGTCAAGTGCGCCCGCTACCAATGCTGATATTGAAGAACGCCTTGCCCGTGTAGAGCGCCAATCCAGCGGTGAAGAGGGATTCTCCTTTAATGTCTATGCGCGTTCCGGCCTGCTAATTGGTGAAGATGGCAAAAGCGCACCAGCTGGTCCTTATCTAACACCCGCGGGTGGCAATGGCGGTGCCGTTGGTCGTTTGGGCAACGAGCCGGATACATACTCTGAAGCCATTCTGAACTACCGCATGCAGTTTGATAACGGTGCAAAAGCCCGTTACACCACGATGTTGGCTGCTGGTACTAATTCCAGCAACGATTGGGTAGGTGACGATACCAACCTAAACGTGCGCCAGGTGTATGCCGAATTTAGTGACTTACCAAGCTTTACCGGCGCGTTTGAAAACGCTTCGATTTGGGCCGGTAAGCGTTTTGACCGCGATAACTTTGATATCCATTGGCTAGATAGCGATGTTGTCTTCCTCGCCGGTACCGGTGGCGGTATATACGACATGCAGCTAGCCGATAACTGGAAGAGTAACCTTTCAGTTTATGGCCGCAGCTTCAGCGACTATCCGATCGTCAACCGTGAAAATCCCGGTTTAGATGGAGAAAATAGCGATACGGATAACCTCGTATTGACCTCTAATAATTACTTCGGTAACTGGCAGGTCATGGTCAACGGCATGTCTGCTGCGGATAACGATGAGCGTGATATTGGCGTAGGCCAAGCCGCGGCTGATACCGGCTGGCATACCATGGTGGCTTACCACGGCGACAGCTTCTTCGGCATGGGCGAAGGTAACTTTAAGGCCGCTGTACTGCACGGCCAAGGCTTAGGGGCCGAAGTTAAAGGGTTGGGTAGCAACGGCGATCTGACGGATGATGCAACCGCAACGCGGCTGGCGCTATACGGAACGACCTACATTGCACCGACGTGGCGTATTGCACCGTCGATACTGGCTGAAACCAGTGAAGATCGTTTCGCCAATGGTGACAGTTATGATTGGGCTACGCTAAACGTACGTCTGGCGAATGAAATCAATCAGAATTTCGAAATGCAGTACGAAGCTAGCTATCAGTGGATGGATTTAGATCCACAGGGTTACAGTGATCGTAACGCAGTCGATGGTGACTATATGAAGTTCACTATCGCACCGACTTTCAAGCCGGAAGTAGGTGGTTTCTGGAAGCGTCCTGAGATCCGTCTATTCACGACTTACAGCGACTGGGACGAGAGCCTTAATAGCTACGGTGCCAGCTCTCTAGGTAGCGATGGATTCACTGGCGGTGAATTTACCTTTGGCATACAAAGCGAAGTATGGTTCTAAGCAGACGTTCGAGGCAGAGGTTCTAAGCGTAAGCCGCTGCTCGCTAGCGAAAACTGTTTCTCCAATGCTGATTGCCCGCGACGTGTCGCGGGCTTTTTGTTAGGTAAAAGCACTGATATCGGGAGGCGCTGATGTCGTTACTCCAAGAAAAGCTAAAGGCTCCGCCGCTGCCGCTTAGTGTGGTGGCCCGGCCACGTTTAAATGATCATTTCGCCTTAAACGAGCGCACCCGCCTGCTGGTGCTGGCAGCGCCCTCGGGTTATGGCAAAACGACACTGCTGGCCGAACGGTTACCCGCGCTGGAGCAGGAGGCCGCTTGGTTACGGTTGGATCAGCGTGATAACCAGCCAGCTCGCTTTCTAACCTACTGGCGGGCAGCGTTGAACAAACTGTTCGATGACACCTATGTGCTTTCGCCCATGGCTGACAATGCTGACTGCATCGAGCAGCTTGAACGCTGGTTGGGAGAGTTACCCGAGCAACGTTCCCCGTGTCGTTTCGTCGTCGATGAATTTGAACACGTGACCCATCCCGATATTTTGGCGGGTGTCGCTCACTGGCTGCGTCATCAGCCGCCTTGGTTGACCTTGACACTGGCGAGCCGCTCGCGACCCGCGCTTGGTTTGGCGAGTTTGCGATTGAGAGGGGAGCTTGAAGAGATCGACCTTCATGGCTTGGCCTTTGACAGCGAAGAAGCACACACCTTGTGTGCCGAACAGCTAAGTTTTCCGCCCACCCGAGTAAGCCTTGAACGTGCGTTGCGTAGAAGCGGTGGCTGGATTGTAGCGCTTAACTGGCTGGTTGAGCGAACCACCACGCGCGCGGGATTTGATGCGCTGGTAGAGCGTTTAAGCGGTGCGCATCCTGATTTTGTCGCTTGGTTTGATGAACTGCTCGCTGCCGCGCTTCCTGCTGAAGAGCGAGAGTTAATGCTTCAGTTGGGAGTATTAGAACGCTTTTCGCCCGAGCTAATGGCGCGCCTGTTGGAAGGGGAGCGGTTAACTCAGCGCTTGGAAGCGTTTGAGCAAGCTGGGCTATTCATTGAACGCCCCGACCCGCATAGCCAGTGGTTCCGCTTTCAGCGACTGTTTGGCGAGTATCTTCGCCACCGCCGACACGAGCTTGATTTAGCCACTCAGCGAAGGTTACACCAGCGTGCAAGCCAGGCGTGGTTAGCACTAAATGATCCGGTCATGGCGCTACGCCAGGCAATCTTAGCCGAGGAGCCAGAGGATGTTGCCAGCTTGTTAACCGCGCAGGGCCCCGCCTTATTAGCCAGTGGTGCCTATGCGTTATTAGCGCAAGGCTTTGCACTGTTGGGCGAACCGCGGCTTTCAAAACGTCCGGAGCATACGCTGCTCTATGGTTGGGTATCCCATGGGCAATTTCAGTTTGATATCACGGCACGAGTGATCGGATGGATAGAGGCGCAGCTGGATGAGCCCGAATGGCAGGCATTGAGTGCTGAATTTGCCACATTGCGTGCCCAATTGGCGATCAACCAGGGTGATGCTGAGCGCGCAGCGCCACTTGCCGAGCAAGCGCTCGCGGCGCCTGCTCGCTATCTGGCGTCAACACCGCTGACCGCCACCGCTATTCTTAGTGAAGCACGCTTTGTTCTGGGTTATCTGGAAGAGTCGCTTCAGCGCGTTAGAGAAGTAGAGCGCCAAGCTCGTCAGCGCAACGATCATCAGCTGCTGCTGTGGTCATACTGTCATCAGTCTGAAACCCTGGTGGCTCAGGGACGCTTGCAGGCCGCCTACGATATTCAAGAGCGCGCCTTTGCACATCTAGAACGCGCCGAACTTGAACATTTGCCGGTCGCGGAGTTTTTGTACCGCATTCGCAGCCAGGTGCTTTGGGAGTGGCATCGCTTAGATGAAGCCGAGCAGGCTGCGTTGAAAGGTATTGCGGTGTTAGACAATCAAGGCGAGCGCTGGACGCTTCAGTGCCATATTCAGCTCGCTAAAGTCGCCCAGAGCCGGGGAGACCAAGCGCAGTGTGCCGACCACATTCGTAGGCTGCGTAAAATTCTCTCAGAAGGGGATTACCACATTGATTGGGTAGCCAATGCCCATGCAACGCTGTTGGCGTGGTGGCAATCGACACACGATATGGATGCGGTCGAGCGTTGGCGCCAAGAAGCGCCAGAACCACTTACCGAGCATGCCACCAATCACTTTTCCCAGTGCAACGTACGTAACCATGCCCGTGCATTAACACTATTGGGGCGCTATGAAGAGGCCCGCGAACTGCTGGATGCTCTTGAAGACCATACCCAGCGGCTAGGATTAGTGACTGACGCGAATCGCAACCAGCTGTGCTTAGCGGCGGTGGCTTGGCATCAGGGGCAAACCACTCAGGCAAGTAACCATATACAGCAGGCACTCAGTTTAGCTTCCCGCACCGCATTGGTAGGCAGCTTTTTACGGATAGGCAAACCACTTGGGGAGCTGCTGTCGACGTTATTAGCAAGTAACAGCTTAGCCCCCCTTGAACAGGCTCGCGCGGAGCGGTTGTTGACCTTAGCTGGCCGCCAAAAAGATTTTGGCAGCGCCCGGCGCTTGATGCTGGACGAGACAGTCATTGCCAACATTGTGGCACGGCCCGATGTGCCTGAACTTATCCGTACGTCGCCACTCACTCGCCGAGAGTGGCAAATCTTGGGGCTGATTCATGCTGGGCTCTCTAATGAGCAGATCGCAGAACAGCTATCGGTGGCGCCCACCACCATCAAAACGCATATCCGCAGCCTTTATCAAAAACAGAATATTCGGCGGCGGGATGAAGCCATTGCGCTGGCGGGGCAATTATTGGCGCATATTCAAGGAGAATAAGAGGCGAGTAAACAGTGCTTAAGGGCGGCGGTAGCGGCTACTCCTAGCACCTACTCCTAATACCTACGCCCACTGCTACCTCTAGGGGAGGATTTTATCTAACGATCAACGCTGCATCATGCCAATCAACAGGAAATGATAAGGACAATATAATGATGCAGGCATCTTCTACTTCCCACTACGTTGGCAGCCAAGGCGCTGACTGGTGGCGCGGCGCAGTGATTTACCAAATTTACCCGCGCAGCTTTATGGATAGCGACGCAAAGGGCGGCCAGCGCGATGGGATTGGTGACTTAAAAGGGGTGATCGATAAGCTGGATTACATTGCCTCGCTAAATGTCGATGCCATTTGGCTGTCGCCGTTTTTTACCTCGCCCATGAAAGACTTCGGCTACGATATTAGCGATTACCGTGGTGTTGACCCGATGTTTGGCACCTTGGAAGATTTCGATCGCCTAGTTGAGGCCGCTCATGCCAGAGGGCTGAAGGTGACGATTGATCAGGTAATGTCACATACCTCTGACCAGCACGCTTGGTTTGAAGAGAGCCGCAAAAATCGTGATAACCCGAAAGCAGACTGGTATGTCTGGGCCGATCCCAAACCTGATGGTGCGCCACCGACCAACTGGCAGTCGGTGTTTGGTGGTAGCGCCTGGCAGTGGGATACGCGCCGTTGCCAGTACTATCTGCATAACTTCCTGGCCAGTCAGCCGGATCTCAATTTCCGCACTCCCGCCGTGGTGGATGCCATTCTGGAAGAAGCGCGCTTTTGGCTGGAGCGTGGCGTCGACGGCTTCCGTCTTGATGCAGTGAATTTCTGCACCCACGGCGAGCTCAAGGATAACCCTCCGCGCGCAGCAGTAACCGAAAGCTTTTTAGGTGTTCGCCCGGACAACCCTTATGGCTACCAGCTGCATCAGCACGATAAAACCCAGCCGGAAAATGTGGTGTTTTTAGAGCGCCTGCGCGGCCTGCTCGATGAGTATCCTGGCTCGACGAGTGTCGGAGAAGTTGGTGACGATGACGCCCTGGGCGTGATGGCGGAATACTCCCAAGGCGGCAATCGCCTGCACATGTGCTACTCCTTTAACCTGCTGACCGACAAAGCCGACCCTGATTATTTGCATAAAACGCTCACTGAAATGGAGGCGCGGATTGGCGACGGCTGGCCCTGTTGGGCACTAGGAAATCACGATGTCACCCGCCTTGCCACCCGCTGGCAGGCTGAAGGGCAGCTGGATAAGCTACGGCTTTATATGGTGTTTTTGCTTACCCAACGGGGCAGTGTGTGCCTTTACCAAGGTGAAGAACTTGGCTTGCCAGAAGCCGAACTGACGTTTGAGCAGTTGGTTGACCCGGCGGGCATCACCTTTTGGCCTACCTATAAAGGCCGCGACGGCTGCCGAACGCCACACCCTTGGCAAGCTGACGTGCGACACGCTGGCTTTAGCGATGTCACGCCCTGGTTGCCAGTGCCCGATTCGCACGCCAGTCTCGCCGTTGATCAGCAAGATAACGATGCCAGTTCGTTGCTCAATGCCTACCGTGATTTTTTAGCGTTTCGCCGCACCCAGCCTGCGCTAGTAAAAGGCCAGGTGCGCTATCACGCCGTGCATGATGAGGTGCTCTGTTTAGAGCGTACCTATCAACACTCACGTCTGCTGATTGCACTGAATTTTAGCGACCAAACCGTCACTCGCACGGCGCCTAAAAGCGCTGAATCACTGAAGGGTTCGCCTGCTTGGCTAAACGGCGAGTGGCAGGATGGGCAACTTCGGCTGCCACCTTACGGCGTGGCGATTGCCTGCTGCCCACAGTCCCAGGAGGATGCACCATGGGACGTTTAACGCTTAGCGGTATTGGTAAATCCTTTGACGGTGTAGAAATCTCTCGGGATATCGATCTTACGATCGAAGATGGCGAGTTCGTGGTCTTCGTTGGCCCCTCTGGCTGCGGAAAATCCACCTTGTTGCGTATGATCGCAGGCCTGGAAGACATCACCGAAGGCGATATGCAGCTTGATGGTCAGCGGATCAATGAGATTCCGCCCCAGGAGCGGGATATCGGCATGGTGTTCCAATCTTATGCGCTGTACCCGCACATGAGCGTGGCGGAAAACATGGCCTTTGGCTTAAAGTTGGCGCGCACTGATAAAGCCGAGATTCGTCGTCGCGTTCAGCATGCCGCTGACATGTTGCACTTGACTGAACTGCTGGAACGCAAACCTAAAGATCTTTCAGGTGGCCAGCGTCAGCGGGTAGCGATTGGCCGTACCTTGGTAAAAGAGCCCGCGGTTTTTTTGTTCGATGAGCCGCTTTCTAACCTGGATGCCGCGCTGCGGGTGGATATGCGGGTGCAAATTGCGGCGCTGCATAAGCGCCTGAACGCCACCATGATCTACGTGACCCACGATCAAGTGGAGGCGATGACGCTGGCTGACCGTATTGTGCTGCTTTCCCGTGGCCGTATCGCCCAGGTCGGCGCGCCGCTTTCGCTCTATCACTTCCCTAAAACCCTTGAAGTGGCCGAGTTCATCGGCTCGCCGCGGATTAATACCTTTCCCGTCACGGTGGTAGACCCAGGTGAACGTCAAACAGTCGTGCGTCTGCATAGCGGTGACACGCTGGCAGTGGCGGTCAATGGCAAGCATCTTCAGGCAGGGGATAGCGCAACGCTTGGGCTGCGGGCAGAAGATTTTGTCGCCGCAGAGCAGGCAGAAGCCACGCTGAATGCGACCTTAATGGTGGCGGAAAAGCTGAGTTACGAAACGTTGGCGCATTGGCAGGTAGCAGGTATTAGCGTTCCGCTCACCCAGCGTTTAGATGGTTTGACCCATCTGGAAGAGGGCCAAACAGTGCGTTTAGGGCTTGCAGGCCAGCATTGCCACCTGTTTGATCACAGTGGCAATGCCTGCCCCCGACAGGTTGCAGTAGATGGTGTCAGTCAATAATTAATCAGCTGATTTATATACATAAAAAGCGCCTCAAGTTTTTTAGGCGCTTTTTTCTTAATTATTTTCTATAAAGAGTGCATCCAAAGCGTCTCCTCGTGTGTATCCCCTATACAGCCACACTTTGTAGTGGTTGATACAAAACCCAAGGAGACTGAAATGACTATCCAACCTCTTACGCGTGCAGCACTCGCCGCTACCTTGATTGCATCCTTCAGTCACGTTGCGCTGGCCGATATGACGCCTGCCGACGTTCAAGTGCCCGATGGCAATACCGTCGCTCTGGAAACAGTGGGTGTGGGTGCGATTACCTACATGTGCGAAGCTAAAGGTGACGGTACTATGGGCTGGGTATTCAAAGGCCCCCACGCTGCGCTGAACGACAGTAATGGTGCTCAAGTTGGCAGCTACTATGGCCCGCCTGCTACTTGGGAAGCGTTGGATGGCTCCAAAGTTACCGGCACTCAGTTGGCAACTGCCGCGAATGGTGATGGCAATATCCCGTTGCAGCTCGTTGAAGCCAATCCTGCGGAAGGTGAGGGCGCAATGACTGGCGTTAGCTACATTCAACGCCTGAACACTCAAGGTGGTGTCGCACCCGATGTGGCTTGCGATGATGGCCATGACGGTGCCACTGCAGTCGTCACCTATCAAGCAGATTATATTTTCTGGACAGCTAACTAAGTCCTTTTATTGCTTAGTGGTAAGTAGCACTTTTGCTAAGCAATGTTTTTCTCAAGAAACACATCTAAGTAAGGCTAGAGGCTCGTCTCGCGAGTCTCTAGCCGCTATGCTAGCCAAAAGAGCGGCGATAACAGTAGTGGCGACTGTATCGGCGCGTCACCAGGGAGCTAGCAAGTGTCTGATATAGGCGTGTCTACGATAGCTAACGACTTCGATTATGCTGATGCACTTGCCCGCTGCGCGCGTGGTGAGCAAGCGGCGCTACATCAGCTTTATCGTCAAGAGGGTGCCAGACTGCTTGGCGTTGTCATGCGCATTGTGAAAGACCGCGGCATGGCTGAGGACATTGTCCACGATGCTTGCCTGAACATCTGGCAGCGAGCCGATAGTTTCGACCCCGAACGGGGCTCTGCCCGTACCTGGATATTCAGTATTGCCCGCCACTTAGCATTAAACGCTATTCGCCAGCGCGACCGAGAAATCAGGGTGGATATTAACGACCCAGGCGAGCTAGCCGATGATGATACCTATCAACAGTCATTATCGACAACGGCGGAAGCCTTTGACTGGCAGGCTGGCCAACAGATGGATGAGTGCTTGCAGCAATTGGAAACCGAGCGCCGCAACTGTGTGCTACATGCCTACGTGGATGGGTTAAGTCATGCTGAAATTTCTGCACACACCGGCGCGCCGCTAGGCACTGTTAAAGCCTGGATTAAGCGAAGTTTACTTCGCCTGCGGGAGTGTATGTCATGACGCGTTCAAACGAAAACGATGACCTTTATGCACTTGCAGGGGAGTACGTGCTAGGTTCGTTACCCATCGCTGAGCGAGAAGCCTTTGAGGCACGCTTGGCCAACGATCCAGAATTACAAACCATCGTGGCTGACTGGGAAGAGCAGTTTTTCCCCTACACCGCGATCGTTGATCCTGTTACCCCATCAGATTATTTGTGGCCGCGCATAGAGCGCAGCATGCACGCCGCATCGAAAAGATCAGCGCGTGTTCCAAGGGCGGCACCAACGCCACGCCGTTTGGTGCACAGCCTACCATTTTGGCGCGCCGCTACCGGCCTTGGTTTGGCTGCCGCGGTGACCATGGGCGTGATATTGACCAATGTTTCCACTGCACCAACAACGCCGGAATATATGGTGGTGCTGTTAGCGCCGCAAACTCAATCAGCCGGGTGGGTCGTACAGGCCGCCAACCGTCAAGAGATTCAACTGATCCCGTTGGGCGCTTTCGAAGTGCCCGAAGGCAAAGCACTGGAGTTCTGGACCAAGGCAGATGATTGGCAAGCGCCGGTTTCACTTGGCCTAGTAGAACCAGGGCAACCGCTGCGCCTGCGTTTAGACCAGTTACCGCCGCTTGAAAATAACCAGCTCTTTGAACTCACGCTAGAAGAGGACACCGGTTCGCCCACTGGTTTACCAACGGGCCCGATAGAGTTTATTGGCCGCGCGGTGGAGATTTAACGCATAGCATTATGAACGATGCTAACGACATCACAGGCGAGTTCCGAGTGGCTTAAAAGAACGTTAATCCCACTTGGAATAGCCGCTCCACGTCACGAATGCGCCGCTTATCAATCACGAACAGAATGACGTGGTCCCCGCTCTCTACCATCACATCCCCATGGCCAATCATGACCTCTTTGCCTCTCACAATGGCACCAATGGTGGTGCCTTCAGGCAGATTGATCTCAGCAATGGTCCGGCCCACCACTTTGGACGACTGCTTATCACCGTGGGCGATCGCCTCGATGGCTTCCGCAGCGCCACGGCGAAGCGAATGTACATTGACGATATCGCCGCGGCGGACGTGGGTAAGCAGGCTGCCGATGGTTGC
>NZ_JABUZD010000050.1:0-86478 GCF_014897875.1 Halomonas sp. 3A7M | reverse complement strand
ATTTCAGGGCGTGGCTGTAGGTGCTGATTTATGGGCGCTTACGATGTATCGCAAGCCTTCCAGAGTGCTTAGCAGGTCGAGCACTGCACAGTAGAACTTTTCCCTCTGGTACTGATATGCCTTCTGGATAGGTCACCTCCCCCTGATCCAATAAGCAGGCGCACTCTCCACAGCTACCGCTGCGACATCCATAGGCAGGATGAAGTCCCGCTTTTTCAGCAGTTTCCAAAAGAGTTTCACCAGGTTGCCAGTGAGCTACCACACTAGAATTGGCAAAGCTTACTTCTACCGCTTGTTCAGCGGATGGTACTGCGTATGTTTTTGCTAGCGCCGAAGGGCCGAAGGCTTCTGTGTGTATCTGATTGGGAGCGAGCCCTAGAGCCAACGCCTCCTCATGGTAATGCTGGACAAAGGTAGCGGGGCCACATAAGTACAGCTGTACTTCGGAAAGGACTTTATCAGCCAGAACCTCCACCAGCGAAACCCGACCTGGAATCCAGCCGTTGGGGACATTGGCAGATCCGGTAACGTGGCGCTGTAATCGTAGCCCCTGCGCGCTCAAGTCGAGTAGCTCTTCACTAAAAGGCGCCTCACTGGCATGTCGCACGCTATGAATTAAGGTTACGGGGCCCCGGTCTGCGCCGGTTAGCTCATGCGCTAAACTCCGTATCGGCGTAATACCGATACCACCTCCCAGCAGCACCCAGTGAGCACGGTCTGAGCCGCTAGCATGTGCAGTAAACGAGCCACTCGGCAGGCTGACAGACAACTCCGAGCCCACCTGCAGCGCACTGTGTAAGTAACGCGAGCCCTCGCCGTCGGCCTTAACACTGATGCGATAGTCGGCCTGCTGGCTATCGCCCGAAAGCGTATAGCTGCGTACCAGCGGCGTACCATCCAAGCGCGGTACACGTAGTGTAATGAACTGTCCCGCTTTAAATGGAGCCAGCTCTTTGCCTTGCTGGGAACTCTTCGAATAGAAAGAGCGAATCTCATGCGTCTCCTCCACCACGGTGGTTACTTGAACGCGCTGCACTGTGGAGGGAGCAAGCGCTTTCCAGGGCCCATAGGGTTCAACCTCAGCGACCGCTGCATTTGCGTGGCTACGCCAGTGCAACGCCTCCGGGCGCCAGACAATATGGCGTGGTGTTAAGCACCAGTAGCGTTCAGCACCAGGATAATGTGCCCCTGCAGTTTCCTCGTCCACCAGCCGCGCTTCACCGGAGAGGTGCAGCACATCTCCACTGGTAAAATCCGGTATTACTAAGGCAGCGCGGCCGCTGGACAGCACGTTGCCTAGCGTATTGAAGAATCGATTGCCCGCAAAATCGGGCAGAATCAGATCACATCCCAGGCGCCGAATAAATCCCGGTTGCCCACCACGATGAGAGGCGTCCACCTGAACGCCTTGGTCGGTATGGGCGTAACTGCCCACGAAGGCCGTAATCGCACGATCAATATGCTCAAGAACTGGCGCCGGTAATTGACCTAGGTTCGCGTCGCGCATGGCTAGCACGGAACCCGGCAGGGGCTGTACTGAGTTCATCGTCGACCAGTCGTGAATGTACTGCGGGCAATTACCGAAGGCATGAACCACTTCCAACTGCCATTGACCTGCGGAGCCTTGCAATACCCCGTTAACCCGGTTACGACGACGCGTGTGAAGCTCAATACCCAGTAGCCCAATGTTGGCGCCATTGATAAGCAGCGGTGTAAGGGGATCATCTGCTGGCGGTGATAACGCTAGATCCAACCGTGACTCGTCCGGCGCATGAACAAATCCGGGGGCGCCCTCCAGCAGCGTGACCCAAGGCCAGCTGTCACTATCCACCGCCGCTGCTGCCACAAACGGCAGTTGAGGGAAGAAGTGCTGGAGCTGCGGTGTCAGAAAGGGACGCATCACCTTGCGGCCCACCTCTGCCATCTGTTGTTCCACACCGACCACCCGTTGCAAAGCAAGTTCGCCTTGATGCCATGGGCTGCTGGTGATGTCGTTATTCACCCTTGACTCCTCGCGAGCAGCTCGCCCGCACCGATTTGGAATGCTGCATCGGCTGGCCTAGCGGACCAACCCAACCTTGGTCACGCCCATAGGCACGAACCCATCCAACGACTCGATACGCTGAAGCCAGTCGCGAATATGCGGGTAAGGTTCCAGCGAGACATTCCCTTCGGGCGCGTGAGCGATGTAGCTGTAGAGCGAAACCTCCGCCAGGGTGGCCTGCTCACCCGCTAGGAAAGGCTGATTTACTAAGTGGGCATCTACAATTTTAAAAAGCTCATGAGCATCAGCAATCAGCGGTTCAGGGTCGAAAGGAGCATTAAACACCGTGACCAAGCGAGCCTTCATAGCGGAGTTCGCAAGCGGCCCAGCCGCCACCGACAACCAGCGCTGCACCTGTGCTTGAATTAGCGGGTCGTCAGGCAGCCAGCGACCGGCTCCATAGCGACGCTCCAGATAGACCAAAATAGCATTGGAATCTGCCAGGATAACGCCTTGATCATCAAGCACTGGCACCTGTGCGAAGGCATTCAAATTCAGGAAAGGTGGCACTTTATGCTCGCCTGCGGCTAGATCAACATCGATAAAGCTGGCAGACAAACCGAGCAGAGAAAGCATCAGCTCAATGCGGTGGCAGTGGCCAGAAAGAGCGTGGCGATAAACCTTGATAGCGTTGGACATTGTTGGGCTCCTTGAATAAGCGCTTTCAATAAATGAGTGTCACCACTATTGAGTGACGTCACTCATTCTGCGCCAAGCAAAGAGATGCAAGAATAGCGATCATGAACAACACAAAATTGCGCTGAATGAAATAATTACTCCGCCAACTGCGCCCGTAGCCAAGGAGTTGCCAGCTCAAGGAACGCCATAACGCTGGCAGGCGCTCGAATACCAAGGGTGTAGGTTAGCGCCAGAGTATCAGCCTTAGGCCAGAGGGGTTGGGCGACAGGTTCGAGCAGCCCCTGCGCGCAAGCACGACGCGCTTCTAGCGCGTAGCAACGTACGATGCCTGCACCTTCTATAGCCGCCTGCAGCCCTGCGGCACTTGCGCTAACGCTAAGCCGGGGTTCAAAGCGGAAGGATTGGCCTTCAGCCAAACGCCAAATAGACGCCTGCCCTTCCCGATGACAGTGAATAAGCGCATGGAGGGCTAAGCTGTTGAGGTTTTCAGGACGCCCTGCCTTATTCAGATAATGAGGGCTGGCAAACAAGCCAATGCGCAAATCACCCAGGGGCCTAGCGTAAACGCTCCCAGGTAGCGACCCACGCATAAGGCGAAGATGCACAGGCGCATCGCTCTCTATATGTATGGGATGTTCATCAGCCAGCAAGTAGACCTTCAGCGCGGGATGCTGCTCTTGCAATTGCAGTACCACCGGCAGTAGGAGTGGTTCCACCAACGTTTGGGGCGCTTGTATACGTAACGTGTCATTGAGCTCGCGATGCTCTAAGCGCGCACTGGTTTCAGCATCGGTAACTGTGTGGATCAGTGTGTCAGCGTATTCGCGCAAACGCTCGCCAACCGGGGTCAATGTGCTGCCTCTCGTTGATGTCGTGACTAAAGCGACGCCTAAGCGCTGTTCCTGCGCGCGCAGCAGACGATGGATCTTGGGCGCTGAGAGGCTGCCCGCATCAGCGGCGGCCTGCACGCTGCCGTGTTGGGCAACGGCAGAGAGCGCCATTAAAGCCTCAAAGCGCAGCGCCGACTCAGGTGGGAGCACCATGGTTAGGTACGATAGTCGAGCGCCGGATCGGCACGCAGCCGCTCGGCAAGAAAGTCAACGAAGGTACGCACGCTGGCAGCCCGCCCACGGCCCGCTGTCACCCAAATATTAATGGGAATGGCAGCGGGTTCGAAATGCCTCAACACTCGCCGCACTCTACCTTCGGCTTCACTAGTAGCCACTTGGTAAGAGAGCAGTCGTGTGAGCCCTGCATCTGCCTCGACCGCTGTTAACGCCGCGTGAATAGCGCTGATGCGCAGCCGTGGCGATGGCGTCACCTCAATGCGTTTGCCTTGCTCTTCGAACCACCAGTGCCCGCTCAAGTTTCCGCCTTCTGCCACCACCGTGGGCAGTGCTTCCAGCTCCAGCGGGTGCGTTGGCTCACCGTGCTGGGCCAACCATGCAGGGCTTGCGCAAACCACTTGCCGCACCTCACCCACCGGCACGGTCAAGTTTTGGCAGTTCTCTGGCACGTGGCCGATGCGTACCGCCACATCGATGCCTTCCTCCCGCAAGTTAACCGGTCGATCGATCAGTTCGGCACGAACCTGCACATCAGGATACTGTTCCAGATAGTCGACGATCTGCGGGGTAACGAAGTACTCGCCGAACAGCACTGGCGCAGTGACGTGCAATAGGCCGCGTGGGGTGAGATAGCTACCGGTCGCAGCGGCCTCAGCCTCCGCAAGCTGGGCAAGCACCTGCTGGGCATCCTCAAGATAACGACGCCCCGCTTCCGTTACGCGCACCTGCCGCGTCGTGCGTTGTAACAACGCAACACCCAAACGCGCTTCAAGCGCCGCCACTACCCTAGTCACCCGAGGCGGCGACAGCGTAAGCTGCCGCGCAGCAACCGAAAAGCTCTCCAGTTGTGCCACCGCCGCAAACACGCGCATCTCATCGAATCTATCCAAGACAGCTCCAGGGTCAGGGGAAGGAATCGCAAAAGGTATTGAGTCTCAAATACCAGTACAACATTATGGCTCTTGAACGGCATGTCATCAAAAGTACAACAGCGTTTGATACTGACGGCCACACGTACTGGAGAGGCACTCACCGCTGGATGGCCTAAGATCGAATAAATACAGGTGCCTGTGTGCGCTTTGATGCGACGCTATGCACGTCTTTTAAGTGGTTTTAGCTTGTGGCGCTTGATGGGTAAGATCGTGGAAGTTAACGCCTGTGGCTTTAATAACTGCTGTCATGGTGCGAAGTGTCGGATTGCCTTTGGGGGATAAAGCGCGGTAAAGGCTTTCGCGTGATACTTTGGCACGCTCTGCTACCAGCGCCATTCCGCCTTGAGCTTCAACGACATGACGCAGCGCCATTAGGAAAGCTGACTCTCCCCCCTCTTCGTCCAGCTCATCAAACGCTGCGCGCAGGTAGTCCAGAGCCATATTGGGGTCAGTGCGCAGCATCTCGATAACTGCTTCATCATGACTTTTCATGACGTGTTCTCCTTTTGTGGTCGGCCAAAAACGCTTTTGCCTGTTCGATGTCAGACTGCTGGGCGGCTTGACGATCTTTAGCCTTAGTAGCATCCAACCAGGCTTGAAAAGGGTCATAGCCATCAGCGGTAAGGTAGTGGGTAAGTTCAGTCATAATGCATTGTATCTTAAAAGCTACAAATTCAAAGAGATAGCGTGGCTTTAAGCGCTTGAGCTTCCAGCCGCTCTACTCGGACGACCGACAAACAAACGGCTGAAGTGATAGAGGGAAAATGGAAGGCGCAACTTATGCAAGCGGGCTGGGTGTCGGGAGGCGTGCCGCTGGCCGATGTAAAGGAAGTGAGGGCATTCCACAATTAACATGACCGAGCGATATGCGAACCTTGCGCCATACCGAGCAAGAGACGAGGTATTCAAGCTGCGATCACGTTCTCATCACGTTAAATAACCGGTGGAGAATATCGAGGCGCTGCCAGGAAGGAAAAAGAAAGCCTAGAAACGAAAAAAGCCCCTGACAAATCAGAGGCTTTTCGAGATAAGTGGCGGAGGGACAGGGATTCGAACCCTGGATAGGCTATTAACCTATGCCGGTTTTCAAGACCGGTGCATTCAACCGCTCTGCCATCCCTCCGGCTTATGGGTGCGTATAATAACAGCTTTCCCTTGGAAGTCAACGCCTTTCCGATTAATTAGTAGAGCCTTAAGCCAACACGGGTAATGTTCCCGCCTTCCATTTCACTAACCACCCAGTGAATGCCATGCCAGTCGACATCGTCGCCTACTACTGGGTGGCCGCCGACGCGTAGCGAGATAAACTCCGCAAGCGTCATGTCCTGCTCACCGGGGCTTAAGGTTAAACCGTAGGCTTGAGCTATATCCTGCATTTGCGCTTCGCCATCCAAGGTAAAGGTACCAAAGAAGGCCCGCTCTTGTTTAAGCTTTGCATCGCCGTTGAATAGGCGATTGAGCGCGACGAGGTCTTCGGTGCGGCCAATGACACAAATAACATCATCAAGCTTAAGCCGCGTGCTCCCTTTGGGGTGAAGCATAACGTGATTGCGAAATAGTGCCGAAATCAATGCGCCCGAAGGGAAACGCAGTAGCCGGATAGGAACATCTTCTAAGTCTTCGTTTTCGACCACGTAAACAAACATCTCAAAATCATTATCCGGCATTATGCCTAGCGGCCCTCGGCGGTTTGGCGTGGTACCTACAGGTACTTCTACTTTCAGCCATCGCGCCATAAGTGTTAGCGAACCGCCCTGAATAAGCAGCGACATCAGTACCACCGCAAACGCTACGTTAAAGTACAACGAAGCGTTTTCTACCCCACCGATTAACGGGAAGATAGCCAACACAATAGGCACCGCGCCCCGTAGGCCAACCCAGGCAATAAAGAAGGTTTCTCGCCAGCGGAATTTGAAAAATGGCTTAATGGTAATCAACACCGCCAGGGGGCGCGCGACAAAAATCAGTGCTAGCGCAACGAGTCCTGCTGGCAATGCCACGTCCCAGAGCTGGCTTGGAGTGACGAGTAGGCCCAGCACCAGAAACAAACCAATCTGGCTCAGCCAAGCCAAGCCGTCGTGTACCGGAAGAATAAAGTTAAGGTGGCGCCCAGGCTGATTACCAATCATCAACCCTGCTAAATAAATGGCCAGGAAACCGCTACCGCCTAGCACACTGGTTAACCCAAACACGCTAAACCCAAGCGCCAGCGCTAGCATGGCATAAAGGCCAGGGGCCAGATCTAACCAACGCAGCAGCTTAGCGCTTAGCCAACCACCACCAATACCAACAACTAAACCAATCCCAAACTGGGAAATGAAGAACAGCAGTGTTTCGCCAATGCCGCCAATATCACCAACCAACAGCTCGACCAACATCAGCGTGAGAAAAATGGCCATCGGGTCGTTGGTACCCGATTCAATTTCCAGTGTGGCCCCTACCCGCTCGTTGAGGTTAACCCCACGGCCGCTAAGCATCGAGAACACGGCTGCGGCATCGGTGGAGCCAACAATTGCCCCAACAAGCAATCCTTGTACTAGGGAAAGATCAAACACCCACATGGAAATGACACCAACAATAGCGCTGGTGATAAAGACGCCAAAGGTGGCTAACGAGAGCGCTGGCCTAAAGCCGACACGGAACGTTTTTAATCGAGTGCGAAGGCCGCCATCCAGCAGAATCATTGCGAGCGCTAGATGGCCAATCGTGAACGCCATGGTGTAATCGTCAAACTCAACCCCTAGCAGGCCCTCTTCCCCCGCCAGCATGCCAAGTCCTAAGAAAATCAGTAGCAGCGGCACTCCCATCATTGAAGAAAGACGGCTCGCTAAAATGCTGAGCGCCATCAGGGAACCGCCTACTAAGAAGAACGTGTAAATTGTGTCCATGTCTCTCCGTCTCACCATCAATGCCGTTCTATTATTACATGCCACCGTACAATTTACTGAGCTTGTTAGGCTTGTCGCTTACAGGGGCTAGCCAGATCCTTCACCTCACAGCTAAACTCCGGCGTCATACCATCGGGAGTTAAGGTTATGTTGAACGCTTTTTGGCGTATCGGTTCACTTGTATTCTTCACATTAAGCATTTTTTTATTATTTTCAATTTCAGCCACTTACGCAAACGAAGACAGCGAAACAGTTAGTAGTAGTGAGCCGCTTACGCTTGAGAGCGAGGTATCATTGCCCATTGGGCTATGGCCACCTATAGGCAATGACGCAGCAGAAGATGAGCCGGAAGAAGCGCCCAGCATGGCGCTTACACCACCACCGCCATTAGAGCCGCCCCCCTTAAAGCAGCTTCGTCTAATGCTAGATTGGTATGTCAGCCCTCAGCACGCAGCCTTAATTGTGGCGAAGCAGCGTGGCCTGTTTGCTGCCCAAGGACTTGAACTTGAATTATTAACCCCCGCAGACCCATCCATCGCGATCAAACTGTTGACGGCGGGAGAAGTTGATCTGGCGTTAACGCGTCAGCCGTTGTTGCATTTACACGTTCACGATGGTGCCGCCATTACCCGTATTGGCACGCTGATTGAGACACCACTAAATGCTGTCATCGTGGCGGGAGGCGCCCCAACAGGCGAAACTACCGATCAACTTGCAGGCTTGCACTATGGCTTTTCCACCCGCGAAGGGCGTGATGTGCTGGCAGTTCAACTGGTGCCTACCTCATTTCGCCAAATCGACGATTTCACCCCGCCGGAAAGCGTCCACTTTGATGCTGCCAGCGCCCTACGAGAAGGCCGTGTTGATGCCATCGCCGATGGCTTTTATCACACGCTGCCACAACAACTGGCGTCAGATGGCATTGTCACCCACACCGTGCGTTACAACGACGTTGACGTGCCGCGTCATGATGGTTTGATACTGTTGGCACACAGCGACACAGTCACAAAACAAGCAGCTACTTGGTCACGTGTTCTTGTGGCCTTGGAAGAGGCGAGTAATTGGATTATTGAAAACCCTGATGCAGCATGGTCGTTGCTGATTGGCAGCTACCCTGCACTGGATAATGCGATTAACGAAGCCGCCTGGGACGACTTATTACGCCGCATTGCCATTAGCCCGGCAGCTCTTGATGCCCGACGCTATGCATCATTCGAACACTATCTTGAGCAAGCAGGTATTATCGAAACAGCTTTGCCGGTTGCCCGACTAGCCGTCAACCCTCATACGTTGACTGATGTACGCTGAAATAAGGTAGTAATAACGCAAGCGCCATGAGTAACCCTCCACTGATATTTATTGATGTTGAGACGACGGGCACCCGTGCGACGCGTGACCGCATTACTGAAATTGCTGCCTTAAAGGTAGTCAATGATCACATAACGGATCGCTGGGTCAGCCTGATTAATCCTGGCACCAGCGTGCCTTCTCACATCAGCCAGCTCACCGGCATTTATGATGATATGCTGATTGATGCGCCCTCTTTTAAGACCATTGCGCACACCTTGCGAGAATGGCTCGGTGAAGACTGCCTTGCAGCCCACAATGCACGCTTTGATGCCAGCTTTCTGCGCAACGAGTTCAAGCGTGCCGATATTACCTATCAGCCGCTACTCCGCTGCACACTGCGCATTTCCCGTCGTTTAATGCCTGAACTGCCTAAGCACAATCTCCACGCCTTATTAGCGCATTTCAACATTCAGCAAGCCCGCCAGCATCGGGCCGAGGATGATGCCACTGCGCTTTGGCAGCTGTGGGAAACCTGGCAACAACAGTATGACGCTGCCAGCTGGCAAGCCGCTCTTGCCGATGAGCAGCGCCACCGAAGCCTGCCCGCACATTTACCCAGTGAGCAACTAACCGGGCTTCCTGCTTCACCAGGGGTTTATTTGTTTTATGGTCACAACCGCCTTCCCTTGTACGTTGGCAAAAGCATTAATTTACGCAGCCGCGTGCTTGGCCATTTCCAGCGCGACCACCAGGACGACAAAGAGATGCGCCTTACCCAGCAAATACAGCACGTTGAGTGGCAAGAAACCGCTGGCGATTTAAGCGCCCAGCTGAGAGAGGCTCAACTGGTCAAAGAGCTGATGCCGATTATGAACCGACAGTTACGCCGTCAGGGGCATTTAAAAACGTGATATTGGCCAACCGATCAACCTTGCCCAACGCTGGTCAGCGGCAGAGCCATCAGCCAGCCTCAGCCGGGAAAGCTCTTTGGGCTGTTTCGCAGTGCCAAAGAAGCTAAAGATGCGCTGCGCAATATTGCCGAAACACATCCGCTTTGCCCGCAAGTGCTCGGAATAGATAAGGGAACAGGACGGTGTTTTGCTAATCAGTTAGGCAAGTGTCGAGGCGCCTGCTGTGGACAGGAGCCACTTGAAAACCACACACAGCGCGCTCAAGAAGCACTAGCATCTTTTCAAGTAAAAACATGGCCTTGGCCGGGGCGAATCATTATTCGCGAGAAAAGCCGTAAAAATGGCCCAACTAACCATCATGTGGTCGATCACTGGTGCTATTTAGGCAGTGCCACGACCAAACAGCGTGCCTTGGGGCTAAAGGGAGTCGCTGCCAAATTTGATGTGGATACCTATCGCATCCTAAACCGCTTTTTACGCGAACCAGAGCGGCACAACCTGACGGTGTTGCCGCTCTAGCTCTCCGTTACTTAGCGTTGCCTTCAGGCTACGCGTGGGCGGCCATAAATGCATCAACGGCTTGCTGGAATGCTTCTGGCTGATCGGCGTGAAGCCAATGCCCGGCGTTTTTAAGTGTTACTACTCTTGCGCGTGGCAGTACTTCGCGCAGCGCTGGTAGCATGTCATCTGCGACGTAGTGCGAATCAGCACCTTTAAGCACCAGTGTCGGCCCTTCGAAAGCGCGGTCACCATCAGGTTTGCCGATAATCGCTTCATAACCACGTTGAATTTCATCCAACCCAACGCGCACCTCCATCTCACCCTGCTCATTGCGCACTAAATTGGTGGCAAGAAACAACCGAGTTGGACGGGAGTCAACATGCTCGGCCAATAAGGCGTCGGCTTCACGGCGGTTAGTGGGTTTACCCGCTTTTACTCGTTCGAGTGCAGCAAACACATCGTCGTGACCGTGCTGATAAGCCACCGGAGCGATATCCGCTACCATCAGTGACGCGCAGCGTTCAGGGCTCATACGCGCCAGCGTCATAGCCACCTTACCGCCCATTGAGTGACCCAATACATGCGCGCGTTCGATCCCAAGCTTATCGAGCGCCGCCAACACGTCTTGGCTCATCGCGGTATAGCTCATACCTTCTGCATGAGGTGAACGACCGTGGTTGCGAAGATCCACAGCAATGACCCGCCTACTGCGCTGCCAAACCTTTAAATGCGAACGCCAGTTATCGGCGCTACCCAACAAACCGTGGATCACCACAAGAGGTAGTTGATCATCGCTACCTGATTCGTCGGGCAAATCGATCACATAAAGATCAACACGGGCATCATCAGACATGCGGGCTCCTCAGTCGTTACGCTTGGATTTATGCTTGGTCGTTAAGCCTAGCCGTTATGCGGTACGGGGTGATGCGTCAGTTTGCCCTGTCCACACGACTAGCCGACGCGTTAGCCACGCTAACAACAGACCATATAAAGGCAGGAAGAATAATAGACTAATGCCTAGCTTAATGGCGTAGTCGACCACGGCTATTTCTACCCAATGTTCGGCCATAAAAGGGTCTGGGCTGTTATAAAATGCGGTCGCAAAAAAAGCAAAGGTATCCGCTAGATTACCCAATACGGTAGAGCAAACGGGAGCTACCCACCACGCCCACTGACGAAGACGATCAAACACTTGAACATCGAGTAACTGGCCTAGCACGTAAGCAAGGAAACTAGCCAACGCGATACGGGCAACAAATAGATTCCATTCTCCCAAGGCTTCGATACCGACAAAGCTTCCCCGTGGAAAAATTACCGAAACAACGTAGGAAATCACCAACGCCGGAAACATGACGCGCAGTATAATTGAGCGAGCCGGTCCTTTCCCGAACAAACGAACCGTTAAGTCCGTTGCAAGAAAGATAAAGGGGAAACTGAATGCGCCCCAGGTGGTATGGAAACCAAACAGGGTAAATGGCAATTGAACCAAGTAGTTACTGGCGGCAATGATACCAATATGAAACGCGACCATTACCAGAAGGCAACGGCGGTGCTGGGTGTCGGTTAATGCAAACATGCAGGTTGGCCTTTTTTTGCAAGTCCGAGGGGTTAGGGAACCCTCATTTAAGCGCGGTTAACGCCACTGGGGCGCGCATTATACGCCTTCCGTTAGGTAATTAAAGTCGCCCACCTGCCGGGGCGACTCTATTCATCACGCTATTAGCAATGTTTGAGCCTAAACGTCTAGCGACTTAGCTTGATCCGACGCGCCGACAGAACGCTCGCGCATCGCCGCATGCACATCTTCTAAGCTAGTCGGATCATCAATGGTTGAGGGAATGCCGAACGACTTACCGTCGGCAATATTACGCAGTAACTTGCGCAAAATTTTACCCGAGCGGGTTTTAGGCAATCGATTGACGACCAACACCTGCTTAAAGCAAGCAATCGGCCCAATGTGCTCGCGTACTCGACTGATCAGCTCTGCTTCAAGCGTTGCTTCATCGCCATCGAAACCATCTTTAGTGATCACCAGTCCGATGGGTAGTTGGCCTTTTAGCTCGTCGTGAATACCAATCACGGCACACTCAGCCACCGCAGGGTGCGCACCGACGATTTCTTCCATTTCACCGGTAGAAAGACGATGCCCGGCAACGTTGATCACATCATCGGTTCTACCCATGATGAACAAGTATCCCTCTTCATCGAAGTAGCCACCATCGCCAGTCAGGTAATAGCCTGGGTAGGCTGCCATGTAGGCACTATGAAAACGTTGGGGATCACGCCAGATACCGGAAAGGCAACCAGGTGGAAGCGGTTGCTTAATAACCATGCTGCCCTGCTGCATTGGCTCTGTTTGCTCACCGTCACGATCCAAAATTTGCACGTTAAAACCAGGCACCGGAAAAGTTGCCGAACCTGCTTTGGTGGGCGCAGACTCAATGCCAGGCAAGTTTGCTGCAATAGGCCAGCCGGTTTCAGTTTGCCACCAATGATCGATTACCGGTACATCCAGCAGGTCATCAAGCCAATGAAACGTCGGTGGGTCTAAGCGCTCACCGGCTACATATAAGTGTTCAAGACTGCTGATATCGTAATTAGCTAGCAGCTTGGCATCAGGGTCTTCTTTTTTGATTGCCCGGAAGGCAGTCGGTGCAGTGAAAAAGCTTTTAACCTTGTACTCGTCAATCAACCGCCAAAAGCCGCCTGCATCAGGTGTTTTAACGGGTTTCCCCTCATACACGATTGTGGTGCAGCCTCTTAGCAGTGGCGCATACACAATATAAGAGTGTCCTACTACCCACCCTACATCCGACGCCGTAAACATCACATCGCCAGGATTCAGGGCATAAATTGCTTCCATCGAATAGGCTAACGCTACCGCGTATCCGCCTGTGTCTCGCATAACCCCCTTGGGCTTACCTGTCGTGCCAGAGGTATACAGGATATAGAGTGGGTCGGTCGCTTTTACGGGAACACAATCAGCAAACGGCGCATCCGCTACCAGTGCTTGCCAATCATGGTCGCCTTGATGGAGTTCCGCACGATGGGCTTCACGTTGAAAAACGACGCAGGCATCCGGTTTAAAACTGCTGAGTGAAATGGCTTGATCAACAATAGGTTTGTAAGGAAGTACTTTATCAACTTCAATGCCACAGGAAGCAGCAATCACTACTTTTGGCTCAGCATCTTCAATGCGCACCGCCAGTTCATGGGGTGCGAAACCTCCAAACACAACCGAGTGAACCGCCCCTAATCGGGCACAGGCATACATTGCGATGAGCGCCTCAGGCACCATCGGCATGTAAATAACCACTCGATCCCCCTTTGTCACACCAAGACGCGCAAGCCCTCCGGCAAACTGCGCAACACGATCACGCAACGCTTGATAGGTAATGGTTTGCTTTGACTGGGTAACGGGAGAATCCCATAGGATAGCGGGCTGGTCGCCCCTGCCTTGCTCGACGTGGTAATCGATCGCCGCGTAGCAAATATTCAGCTCGCCATCGTCAAACCAACGGGCATGTTGCTGATCGTCATAGCTAAGAATTGTGGAAGGAAATTTGAACCAAGGTAGCCGCTTGGCCTGCTCAGCCCAGAATGTTTCGGGATGTTCAACTGAGTGCTGATACGTTTGCTGATAGAGGCTCATGGTGGGACCTGACTTTATTGTGTTATTGAAAGTTACCAATTGTTGACACTTTATAAAGTAAGCAGCCGCTACACCCTCATACTATGGGATAAATCGCGACTAAAGCGCTATACACCCAGCATCATTGTCGACAAAACACCACACCACTACCATTGATAGATCGTTAAACCAGCGTTTGGACAAATACCGCTAAATTACTGATCATTCAACAACTGATCCTCGCGACGCGACGATGCCTAAATAACCTATAACAACGCTGTCACAACCGTGTAGGCAAGGAGATCCTCATGTCTGCTTCTACTAGCGCCGCTGCCCGTTTACTGGAACATGATTGCCACGCCATAGAGGCGGGCACTAATCTACTTAAAGCATTGGCAAACGAAAAACGCCTCCAAATACTCTGTCTTCTGGCAGAAAAAGAGCTCTCAGTCACTCAAATCAATCAGCAACTGGAGCTAAGTCAGTCAGCGTTAAGCCAACACTTGGCAATTTTGCGCCGCGATCAGCTGGTCGACACTCGCCGCGAATCGCAAACCATTTACTACTCATTAAGTAGTGAAAGCGCCAAGGCAATCATTGACACCCTGGCGCACCACTACGCCGCCTAACTGCCAAGCAGCTATTAACAGTAGCTATCGACTATCGACGCTGCCAACCAGCCGCATCGATTAAACCAAGCCCTTTAACAATGGCTTGCTCGACGCCCGCCGACATAGCCAAGCCTACCTTACGGCTGAGGGTTTTCGGCGGTTCAAGCTTCACGCTGTACACCTGAGCCTGCGCCATGCGCTCTACCAAATACGCCTCACTGGTACCAATGCTGTCGGTCAGTTTCTGTTCTAACGCTTCACTGCCGTACCAAATTTCACCCGTCGCTAGTGCATCAATGTCCATGTCAGGACGATGCTGAGAGACATACTCTTTAAACAACCGATGGGTATTTTCTAAATCATCAATAAATTTTTCACGACCCTCTTCGGTATTTTCCCCTAGCACGGTCAAGGTTCGTTTGTATTTGCCCGCCGTCAGCAGTTCGACATCAATATCATTGCGCTTTAGCAAGCGATGAATATTAGGCACCTGAGCCACAACGCCAATAGAGCCAATCACCGCAAACGGCGCAGCTTTAATATGGTTAGCTGTACACGCCATCATATAGCCGCCGCTGGCGGCTACTTTGTCGATACATACCGTTGTGGTTAAACCTGCCGCTTGAAGGCGATCAAGTTGCGCTGCCGCTAAGCCATAGGCATGCACGAGCCCGCCCGCCGACTCTAACCGCACGACAACTTCATCCTCGGCTGCGGCAACATCAATAATCGCCGAAACTTCCTGAGCAAACTGCTCAGTTTGCGAAGCCTTGAGATCACCATGAAAGTCCAACACCCATACCTTCTGAGCGCTCTGAGCCTCTCCTTTGCCTTGCTTGGCGGCCTTGTGCTTTGCTTTCTCTTCTTGGCGAAACACTTTTACCAGTTTTTTCCTTGCACCCTGTTCTGTCGTGGCAACGCGCAGCCTGCGGCCACGAGAGCGCCGCTGGTCGTTGAGAGACTCTACGCTTAGCTTAAGGCTATTATCCCCACTCTCCTTATTACGCAACACTAACGCCAGCACGATGCCCACCATCGCCATCAACAAGGTGGCTTGAATCAAAAACGTGCCCATCTCTACCATCCAGTCACTCATACCTTCTCTCCTACTCGACAATCTAGCTTGATTAAAACACTTGTTTAAAATAACCTCGTTAATAGCGTCGTGAGAAACTAACTCACCTAACGCCTTACACCTGCTTGGTTAACGACCAAATAATTTTTTGGGAATGTATAATGTCATCGAACACGTTAGATAAACTTCAGTCGCGCTTTAATCCAGAAGCTGCCAAAGGAATGGATGAGGTATTTCAATTTCATTTCTCTGACGCAGGCAGCCATTACATGGTGATCCAAGATGGAACTCTGGACGCACACGAAGGCGAACACGACGATCCTTCTGTAAGCCTAAGCATGAGCTCAGATACGCTTAAAGGCATCATGAGCGGTGATATCAACGGCATGACGGCTTTTATGACGGGTAAGCTGAAAGCTACCGGCAATGTCATGCTGGCCACTAAGCTGACCAGCCTGTTTCCCAGTAAATAATGCCCGTTCTCGCCCGCGAGCATTCAACGCCAGCGGGCGAGATGCGCTTCGATAAGTTCACGTGAAATTGAGTACGGTGGTGGCAATGAAGGTAACTGCCTTGGCGAAAACCAAGCGGCATCACTAATCTCCACACCATCGATATGAATGCGTCGCGTCGTCGCTTCTGCAAAAAAACCAAACATTAGTGAATGCGGAAATGGCCACGCTTGGCTTTGGTGATAACGAAGGTTTTCTACATGTACGCCTACCTCTTCGTATATCTCACGATGTACCGCTTCTTCAGCAGACTCTCCAGGCTCAATGAAGCCCGCAAGTGTTGAGTAACGTCCGGGCGGGAATCTTGGGCTTCGTGCTAACAGCATCGCCTCCCCACTGGTGACTAGCGTGATAATGCAGGGTGAAATGCGCGGATAGTTACGATGCCCACAGGCATGACAGTGCATCGCAAACTCAGCTTCCAACTTGGTTGCCTTCTCACCGCAACGCCCACAAAAACGATGGTTCTCTAACCAAGCACCGACCTGAAGCGCCGTCGATAGTAGGCTGAACCAGGAGGCAGTCAACTCCCCTAGCCACTGCCGTCCATCTATCCAGTCCTCACCCGGCTTACTTTCCACTAACAGCGCCACCGGCTCATCGTGCCAATAGCACAGCGGCTGCATCCGCTCGTCCCACGGTTGAGTCGGCTGTAACGGCGTCAACTCACCGCCTTCAACCAACGGTGCTGGCGCTAGATGACTTCGGGACACGCGGATAACACGACCTTCTCGCGCATAATGGGGAATTTCTCGTCTAAGCATCGGCATTATTACCTTCAGACCAACCACCATCAAACCAACGTAATTGATGCGCCTGACATTTAGCTTGGTGAGCGGCGCGCTCTTCCTCACTAGGCCGGACGACCCTCAACTGCCCTGGCGTCAACGCTAAACGCTGTACCGACAGCCCTTCATTGGCTTGATTGTTTTGCTGCTCACCTGACGATGCTTCTGAATCAAGCGTCAGCGCCGTTTGCCCGCCGGTCATCGCCAAATAAACGTCGGCTAGGATCTCGGCATCAAGCAATGCGCCGTGCAACACACGATGACCGTTATCAATATCGTACCGCTTGCATAACGCATCGAGACTATTACGCTGGCCTGGGTGCATCTGACGAGCCATCACCAACGTATCAAGAATGCGGCAATGTTCACTAACAGGGCCTAACGCGGGGGACCGTCGCCGCTGGTTTAACATGGTCAGCTCGTGATCGATAAACCCCACATCGAAGGGGGCGTTATGAATCACCAGCTCGGCTCCTGCTATAAATGCCCAGAAGTCATCGGCTATGTCGGCAAACACCGGTTCATTCGCCACCTTGGCGTCATCAATACCGTGAACCGCCACAACCTCAGCATCAATATGCCGTTCAGGATTGATATATTGATGATAGGAGCGCCCTGTAAACCGCCGGTTAATCATTTCAACGGCACCAATTTCAACTAATCGGTGACCATCTTTTGGGTCGATGCCGGTTGTTTCCGTATCCAAGATCACTTGGCGCATGCTGCTCTCCTGTTATGCTCATCAATGGCTTCGTTAGCCAACGCATCGGCGCGCTCATTACCGGGGTGCCCGCTATGCCCTTTTACCCAGTGCCACTCGACACGATGCCGCTGTGTTTCCTCGTGAAGGGTCTTCCAAAGCTCAGCGTTTTTAACCGGTTGCTTGGCCGCTGTCTTCCAGCCTCGCTTAATCCAATTGTGAATCCATTGAGTAATTCCTTGGCGCACATACTGGGAATCGGTCCAGAGGGCCACTTCACACGGCTTATTTAGCGTTCGCAACGCCATAATGGCCGCCATTAATTCCATACGATTGTTAGTGGTATCTGCTTCGAAGCCTTTTAACGTCTTCTCATGCTGCCCGCTTGACAGCACTACCCCCCAGCCACCTGGGCCCGGATTTCCTCGACAGGCCCCATCGGTATACACCGTAACGCGAGGCAACCCATCGGTTGCTTGCTTACTCACTTTCACTATCCTTTTCTAGACGACGTTGACCTGAGTGGTATCGCGCAGAAACACCGGTTCGTGTAGCTCCCAGAGAAGTGGGAGTGATTGGTGCACGCAACCCAAATTTAAGACGTTCTACCGGCGCATGGCGTTGTCGCCGCTGCGCTTGAATCATGTAACTTTCACCCAACGGTAAATTATGCCTGCGTCCCAACGCTTCCCAGCGCTCTCCACAGGTGGTGCTCATCGGCCCCCGAAAACAGCAGTAGTCTACGCGTTCTACGTCAAAATCGACAAACGCCAGCCAATCGCGCAAACGGCTAGCCGTACGCCACTGCCCGCTCCAAGGAAAATTCCCTTGCTGCTTACGCCAACGCTGGGTTAACCCGTTCAATCCTAGCGGATTGAAACCAAACAGAACTAACACTCCGCTATCGGAAGTTACCCGGGCAGCCTCTTGTAACGTGTGGTGGGCATCTGGCAAATGCTCTAGCCAGTGATGAATAACCACCACCTCTAAACTGCGGTCTGGTAAGGCAAGGTGATCTGGTGGACAGACTAACGTGGACGAAGCCTCCGCCATTGCTCTCGTCGGTGACCAGCGAATGATATGAGGAATGGCCGACATCGTCATCAACGTCGGCCCCATACTCATCTCTAAACTGTGGCCACCTTTGCGCCCTTCAACCAGCGGCCCCAAACACGCTCGCTGCGTTTCCCATAGCGAACGGCCAGCCTCTGTTTGCCAGTACGCTTGGCTTTCCGCCATCTGCTGGGCGAGCCGAGTTGCCGTTGACGAAGTTGACATGAACAGCGCTTCCCTCCACAGTAAATGCTTTTTAACGTTTTGAACGCCAGCGTTAACGCATTCGAAAGCGTCTAATTGAGCGTCTATTTTTTTGAACTAAAGGATCTCGCCCATGATGAGCGTGACACCGATTCCCGCACTTAGCGATAACTACATTTGGCTATTAAGACAGGATACCAGTCAAAGCGTTTGCGTGGTGGATCCCGGTGAAGCAGCACCTGTCATCGAGTTTCTTGAGCGTGAATCCTTAACGCTTGATACGATTTTGATCACTCATCACCACCATGATCATACGGGTGGCCTTACAGAGTTGATTAAACGCTTCTCGCCTCGGGTTATTGGCCCCTCCAATCCTACTATTGAAGGTATTGATGAACAGGTAGGGCATGGCGATGAAGTACGTATTATGGGGCGTCTTTTTGCAGTCATGGCCACGCCAGGGCATACGTTAGATCACGTGAGTTACTTCACTCCAGGAATTCCTGCGCTACTTTTCTGCGGCGACACCCTGTTTTGTGGTGGGTGCGGCCGCTTATTTGAAGGGTCGCCAGAGCAAATGTTTGCATCTCTTCAAATCTTAGCGGAACTCCCAGAGGATACGCTGGTCTTTGCAGCGCATGAATATACGCAAGCGAATCTAACATTTGCTCGTGCTGCAGATCCTGATAACGAAGACGTTAAATATGCACTGCAGGAGTGTGAGAAGGCTCGGGCATTAGACCGACCTACCTTACCCAGCACGATAGGACGCGAGCTGAAGATCAACCCCTATTTGCGCGTGAGCACCGACAGTGTGCGTCAAGCAGTAGGTACACATGGGGTCAATGATGATGATCTCGCCACGTTCACCACTTTACGCGAGTGGAAGAACCGTTTTTAAGAACGCTATCGAGTAAAAACGAACCGACTATGACTTATCGAACGATTCGCCAGCGCTTATTACTAAGCGCTGGAAGCACTGTTATTGTGAGCCTATTTTTAGCCGCTGCGGCCAGCTCTCAAGCCTCTACTACCGATGCATACCAACCTAACAGCGCCCTCAATGACGCGCCCGCTTCACCCGATTTCCGCCCCAATGCCTTTCAGCATCACTTCTGGGAAGCGCTTGAGCTACAACCCCAGGATGCCTGGAGCACATTACGTGACAGCTTCCAGTGGCAGGAAAAAAATCTCCCCGCCGATGCTCAAGCACGTGTCGACAAGTGGATAGAGTACTACCGTTCCAGCCCGCAAAATATTGTCTCCATCACGGAACGAGCAACCCCCTGGCTTGCCTGGATCACCCAGCAAGTGAGCGAGCGTGGCCTTCCTGGTGAGATCGCGCTGATTCCGTTTGTTGAAAGTTCATTCGACCCCAGCGCCCGGAGCCATCGAGGAGCCGCTGGGCTTTGGCAGTTTATGCCGGGTACCGGAGATGCATTAGGTCTGGTTCGCAACGGCAACTACGATGGACGTTTAGACGTCGTGACGTCTACCGCAGCAGCGCTTGATTACCTGGAAATGCAGGCAGATGAGTGGTACGAGGGTGACCTGATGCTCTCGCTGGCCGCTTACAACGCCGGCGCTGGCACCGTTAACCGTGCGCAACGCCAAGCTCAGGGCCAAGGCCTTGCAGGCGACTACTGGGAACTATCACTGCCCCACGAAACGATGCAGTACGTTCCCAAACTTAAAGCCATTGCGACGATCATCAATAATCCAGAACAGTACGGTGTTTCACTTCCCGACATTCATCCTGATCCCGCTTTTGCCAAAGTTCAGCTGGAGCAGCCAGTTAGCCTGGCACAGGCCTCTCAGCTTCTGGATGTTAGTCAATCCGCGCTGGCCGAGCTAAACCCTGGCTTGCTGAATGGCAGCCTTGACCCACGTAGCGCACAGACGTTACTTGTGCCTGAAGAAGTCGATACTCAAGTGTTAGCTCAGCTTTCGCAATCAAACAGTACTGCATTAGCGTCAACCGGCACGCCAAGCGTTCACCGCGTTGAAAGTGGCGATAACCTGTCAGTGATTGCGTCACGCTATAATGTCACTCAACAAGATTTGATCAGGTGGAATGCTATTGAACGCCCAGAGGCACTGAAGCCAGGTCAACTGCTGACGCTTTCAGGACGGTAACTTGGGGAATCTAACCAGGCTTTGTTAACTAGGTTTAAAACGCAGTCTTTATTAGTCTTTCTTGGCTATGTCTCAGTTACTATTAGCGCCGCTACTGTGACTCAGCAGTTGTGTCTAAGGCTCTAAGCCCGGTTTCTAAGCCTTCGTTGCTACAGGAAGTTACCAATGCCACGCGGTGTGTTGTTTACCAAAGTACTTTTGTTAACCAGCGGCTTGCTGTTGAGCCTGTCGCTGTTGGCTTCTGAAACCGTCGCCGAAAACAACACCTCTACCCCCGTTGAGACCGTGCACGGGCTATCTCTCTACAATAGCCCAGAGCTACCTCCCGATTTTGCCTACTTCCCCCATGTTAATCCGTCCGCCCCCAAGGGCGGAACGATTACCCATACCGCCGTGGGGGGCAGTTTCGACTCTACCAACCCGTTTATTATTCGCGGCACGCCGGTTACCGGTATTTCTAAAATTTATGACTCGTTGATGGCCAGTAATCCTGGTGAGCCGTTTAGCTTATACGGGCTACTGGCAGAAGGCGTCCGCCTGGATCCGGAACGTCGGTGGATAGAGTTCGATTTGCGCCCAGAGGCTCGCTTCCAGGACGGGGAGCCGGTAACGGCCTATGATGTGGTGTTCTCACTGAACCTGCTGCGTGAACAAGGCAACCCCTTCTACAGTAGCTATTACGCCGGTGTCGAACACGTTATCGCCTTAAACGATCATCAAGTGCGCTTTGAATTTAATGACACTGAATCACGCGAGCTGCCACTGATTGTGGCCCAGCTGCCTATTTTACCTCGTCACTACTGGGAACCCCGCGACTTCAGCTCTCCGACTCTGGATGCACACCCTGGGTCAGGTCCCTATCGCATTAGCGAGGTAGACCCTGGACGGCGAATTGTCTATCAGCGAGATGACAACTATTGGGGTAAGAATTTGCCCGTCAATGTGGGTCGCTACAACATCGACCGTGTTGTTTATGAGTACTACCGCGACCGTGATATTGCCTGGGAAGCCTTCAAAGCAGGCCTTACCGACTTCAGGACTGATGCACGCGCTGCTACTTGGGCCATTGGCTATGATAATTTTCCAGCCTACCGAGACGGCTTAATTAAGCGGATTACCGTGCCCGATGTTAACCCCTCCATGATGCAGGCGTTTGTCTTCAACTTACGCGAAGAGAAGTTTCAGGACCCAAAGGTTCGAGAAGCACTGAGCCTTACGTTTGATTTCCCCTGGCTCAACACCAATATTTTCTATGGCACCTATCGGCGCACGGAAAGTTTTTTTCAAAATTCTGAAATGGAAGCTACTGGAACGCCATCAAAAGAAGAACTTGCGCTACTCGAACCTTTTCGTGAAGTGTTGATGGACTCCCATCATTCAGAACGACTGTTCACCGACCCGCTGCCCATTGAACACCCTACAGAGCTGCGTGAACGCCTGCGGCTTGCGCTTGACCTGCTGCGCGACGCTGGCTACCGCGTAGAAGATGGTGTGTTGGTGCACGGTGAAACAGGCCGACCGCTTACCCTGGAAGTACTGCTCTACGACTCTGGCCTGGAGCGTGTTGTGCAACCCATGCTACGCAATATGGCACGCCTTGGGGTTCAAACGTCGCTACGCATTGTCGATATCAATCAATACCTTAACCGAGTTCGCAGCTACGATTACGACATGGTCATCAGCCATTTCCCCCAGTCTAACAATCCTGGCAATGAACAACGCGATTTTTGGACCAGTGCTGCTGCAGAGGCACCACAAAGTCGTAATCGCATGGCCCTTGCCCACCCTGCTGTCGATGCGCTGGTGGAGCAGCTGATTCGTGCTGATGACCGGGAAACGCTAGATACCATTACACAAGCGCTTGATCGCGTGCTGCGCTGGGGCTTTTATGTCATTCCGCACTATCATTCAGGCGAAACGCGGATTGCTGTGTGGGATAAATTTGGCTACCCAGAACCGTTTCCAGCTTATGCCATGGATTTAGACGCTTGGTGGGTAAACACCGATCGAGAAGCAGAACTACAACGCCGTCATCGACGCCGCTGATTCAGCCAACATAGATTTATCAAACATAGATTCATTCAACATAGTTATAACAGCTTACCGGCAATAACTTTTGGCCCCCAATTACTCATGGAGCGCGCTGTGGCACGTTATACCTTACGCCGACTGCTACTGATGATCCCGACCCTGTTCGGCATCATGCTGCTTAACTTCATGATTGTTCAGGCTGCCCCTGGGGGACCCATTGATCAAATGTTGGCCCGCTTTGAGGGGGCCGACGCCATGGCAAGCACACGCCTGGATATGGGGGGCGCTGATGTACAAGTTAATGATGACTCTAGGGGCGCGCGTGGAATCGATCCACGCTTTATCGAGCAATTAGAGCAGCAATTTGGCTTTGACAAACCCGCTCATGAACGGTTTATCGGCATGATGGTGGACTATCTCACCTTCGATTTCGGCACCAGTTTTTTTCGTGATCGACCGGTGATTGAACTGATGATCGAGCGCCTGCCCGTGTCTATTTCGTTAGGCTTATGGACAACGCTGCTGGTCTATCTCATTTCTATTCCTTTAGGCATCAGCAAAGCGCTACGACACGGCTCTCACTTTGATGTCTGGACCTCAGGCCTAGTGATCGTAGGCTATGCCATCCCTGGCTTTTTGTTCGCCATTCTTCTTATTGTCGTGTTTGCTGGTGGCACTTACCTGGATTGGTTTCCTCTACGCGGCTTAACATCACCCGATTTCTCCGAGCTATCCACATGGGGCAAGATTAAAGACTACTTCTGGCATATCACCCTACCGGTACTGGCTGCCGCGATTGGCAGTTTTGCCACGCTCACCATGCTGACTAAAAACAGCTTTTTGGATGAAATTCATAAGCAGTACGTACTGACAGCCCGGGCCAAAGGTGCCGACGAGCAGCGTATTTTGTATGGCCATGTTTTCCGTAACGCCATGCTGATCATCATTGCTGGGTTGCCCTCTGCAATGATTGGCATTTTCTTTACCGGCGCACTGCTCATCGAGGTGATTTTCTCTTTGGATGGCCTCGGCTTATTAGGCTTTGAGGCAGTAATGCAGCGAGACTACCCCGTCATTTTCGGAACGCTATTCCTGTATACGGTAATCGGGCTGCTGCTAAAGCTAGTATCCGACTTGACCTATGTGTGGGTAGACCCACGCATTGATTTTGCGTCGAGGGAGTCATAAACATGACATTTATCAGCTCGCGTCTTTCGCCGATTACGCTGCGTCGCCTAGCAGCATTTAAAGCCAATCGCCGCGCCCGAGTATCGCTGTGGCTATTTGGCGTTCTGTTTATTGTCAGCCTATTTGCTGAACTCATCGCCAACGACAAGCCTCTCGTAATGAAATATGACGGGCAGTGGTATGTACCGCTACTGGTCGATTATCCAGAAACCGAATTCGGTGGTTTCTTACCCACCCGTACCGACTACTTAGACCCCTTTGTCCAACAGCAAATTAGCGACCACGGTTGGGCGCTATGGCCGATTATTCCCTACTCCTATCAAACCCTCGATATGCTGATGACACGACCTTCGCCTGCACCGCCAGATAGGCGCCATTGGCTGGGTACCGATGATCAAGGGCGTGATGTATTAGCGCGAGTCATTTACGGGTTTCGACTATCGGTTGCCTTTGCTCTGGCGCTCACCGCAGGCTCCTTGGTCCTAGGAGTGGTGGCGGGCGGTGTGCAGGGTTATTTTGGCGGCAAAGTAGACCTCATCGGACAGCGCATCACAGAAATCTGGTCTGGGTTACCGGTGCTATTTCTGCTGATTATATTGGCTAGCTTTGTGCAGCCCGGTTTCTGGTGGCTACTTGGCATCATGCTGTTGTTTTCGTGGCTGGGACTGGTTGATATCGTACGCGCCGAGTTTTTGCGTGCACGCAATCTCGAGTACGTGCGTGCAGCGAAGGCCATGGGGCTCCCTTCTCGGCTGATTATGTGGCGCCACGTGTTACCTAACGCGATGGTAGCCACCCTGACGTTTATCCCCTTCCTGTTCACTGGTGCCATTGGCACGCTCACCGCGCTGGACTTTTTAGGCTTTGGTCTGCCACCTGGCGCGCCTTCACTTGGTGAACTAGCGGCACAAGGCAAAAATAACCTGCATGCTCCATGGCTTGGCATCACCGCGTTTATGACGCTTGCCATTATGCTCTCACTACTGGTGTTTATTGGTGAAGGACTTCGCGATGCCTTCGACCCACGACATGTGAAGCAGCATCAGTCACCGGCCCAGGAAACCAAGCATGCCTAGTCACGCAAACAATGCCCAACCACTACTGCGCTTAAGCGAGTTTTGTGTTTCCTTCGATGGCAACGTCGTTGTCGATTCCCTCTCTCTCACTGTCAATGCGGGCGAAACGCTCGCTATCGTGGGGGAATCTGGCTCAGGCAAGTCGGTCTCTGCCCTGGGCGCGATTAATTTACTGCCTGACAACGCTAAGGTAAGTGGTCAGCGCTGGTTAGAAGAGACCGACCTTAATCAACTAGGCAAACGTGATTGGAATGGTATACGCGGTAATCAGGTGGGATTTATTTTCCAAGAGCCGATGACGTCGCTCAACCCGCTTCACCGCATTGGCAAGCAAATAGGCGAAACCCTTCGTTTACACCAGGGCCTCAGCGGTCAGGCTGCACGTACACGGGCCAAGGCACTGTTAGAACAAGTCAAACTACCGCGTCCTGATGAACTGCTTGATGCCTGGCCACATCAACTTTCTGGCGGCCAGCGCCAGCGGGTAATGATCGCCATGGCCATTGCCAATAATCCGGCACTGCTGATTGCGGATGAGCCAACGACAGCGCTCGATGTGACCGTTCAGCAAGAGATTTTAGCCCTGCTGAAAGAACTTCGCGATCATCACGGCATGGGCGTGCTATTTATCAGTCACGACTTAAACTTGGTACGCCGCCATGCAGACCGGATATGTGTCATGTATCAAGGGAAAATTCAGGAAACCGGTAGCGTTGCCGATGTATTTATTAATCCCCAAAGCGACTACACCAAAGCCCTCATTGCCGCCGAACCAGAAGGCCGGCCTGCTGAACCTGCCGATACCACGCCGCTTTTGACCACACGCCAGCTTAGCGTGAGTTTCAAGCGCCCGAGGACAGGACTTTTTCAGCGCCAGCCACCCGCTTTTGAGGCCCTGAAAGCCACCGACCTAACCATCGCTCCTGGCGAAACGCTGGGCATTGTTGGCGAATCAGGCTCTGGAAAAACGACGCTGGCGTCAGCGGTTATGCGATTAGTCGCTAGCCAAGGTGAGGTGATACTGGGCAATGCCACGTTGAGTCAGCTCTCTGGCGACACGCTTCGACGCCAGCGCCACCGGCTACAAATGGTTTTTCAAGATCCTTACGGAGCGCTTTCTCCGCGCATGCCGGTATTTGATATTGTCAGTGAAGGCCTGCAGTTTCATTACCCTAACTTGACCAATGCAGAAGTCACCGAACGCGTGCATCGTACGCTGCGAGAAGTGGGTCTGCCGGAAAGCTGTGCTGCCCGTTACCCTCATGAGTTTTCGGGGGGACAGCGCCAGCGCATAGCGGTGGCACGGGCAATTATCCTAGAACCTGAGCTACTGGTACTGGACGAACCAACCTCAGCGTTAGATCGAACAGTACAAAAACAGCTGGTCACGCTGCTGCGCGAACTTCAGGCACGCCGCCAACTAAGCTACCTGTTTATCAGCCATGATCTTGCCGTGGTGCGCGCTATGGCCCACCGCATTATGGTGCTAAAAGATGGCAACGTAGTAGAACAAGGGGATTGCCTTGAAGTGCTCGCCGCCCCGCAGCATCCCTATACCAAAGCATTGATAGAAGCTGCCCACTTGCACTAGCTACCTGGTTAACATGAACGTTCGTCTCGGCACTTTCCAAGCTGGCCACGCATGAACGCAGAAGCAAGATAACGGTATAAAAACTCATTGCTCATAATAAAAACGCCCCGGCCTTTGGCACGGGTATGTGCTGACCGGGGCGTTTTATCCACTAGCAGTGACGCTAAGTGTGTTTAGAAGCTGGCAATTTCTTCAGGCGTTAGCTCCCGCCATTCACCAGGTGCTAGGTCATCTGGCAAGACCACATCGCCAATCGAACGGCGATGAAGCGCATTGACGTGATTGCCTAGGGCTGCAAACATGCGCTTCACTTGATGATAGCGCCCTTCAGTAATGGTCAATTCCGCTTGCTGAGGAGTAATAAACCTCAGCACGGCAGGTTGCGTTGGCGTTTCTTCACCATCCAGTAGAAGTCCTTCCTCTACTTGGTTAATGGCCCACTCAGCGGCGCTACCTTCCATAGGCTCCGCCAACTCTGCAATGTATACCTTGGCACAGCGATGGCGCGGCGAGGTGACACGATGGGACCATTGGCCATCATCAGTGAGCAATAACAAGCCGGTGGTATCTACATCCAACCGCCCTACCGGCTGCAGTCGCTCTACTTTGGGTAGATCAATGAGGTCAATCACCCTTGGGTAAAGCCCACGGCGGGCAGTGCACTCTACTTCCAGCGGCTTATGCATCATCAGGTAACGCAACCCAACCAGCGCTAGCGTCTCACCATTGAACTTTACTTCGTCGTTCTGGGTGTCAATTTGGGTCGCCGACTGCTTGATGGGCTCGCCATTCAGGGTCACCTCGCCATTTTTTAACGCACGCTTTGCTAGGCTGCGCGTCAACGGGGTTGTTTCACTCAAAAAGCGATCAAGGCGCATTATTGACCCACTCCTGGCAGAAGCGAAAAGCGGTCGGCATCTTGCCAGGCAGGAAATTTTTCTCGAAAAGCATCTAGGTCCGTTTTATTTAGCGTCCCCGTTTCAATAAACGGAGAGTTTGCAGGGTGGTCGATCAGCGGTTCCCCTTTGAAATCGACCAGCATGGAATCGCCGCTATAGGCGAGTCCTTTGGCATCTTCACCGACGCGGTTGACACCCACTACGTAAACTAGGTTTTCAACTGCACGCGCTTGTAAAAGAGTGCGCCATGGGTGACGCCGGGGTGCAGGCCAGTTCGCCACACACAGCGCGGCATCATACTCGAAATGTTCGCCCTCTGCTGGCTGCTGGCGCATCCAAACGGGAAACCTCAGGTCATAGCATACGCTCAATAGCAGCCTGAAACCTTTCAGTTCAACGATCTTCCGGCCATTGCCCATACCATAGCGTTCATGCTCTCCGGCCATACGAAATAAATGGCGTTTATCGTAGTACTGCAAGTCACCGCTGGGGGTAGCCCATACCATACGGTTGAAGTATTGCCCTTCATCGACAATTGCCACGCTGCCGGTCATTACACAGCCTCTCGCCTTGGCCTGCGCCTGTAACCAGGCAACGCTCTGGCTCGCGTTCATGGGCTGGGCCATTTCCCGTGAATTCATGGTGAAACCCGTAGCAAACATCTCTGGCAACACAATTAAATCGGTATCGCGGCTATCTAATTCGCCTAATAGCCGCTCAAGATGCGCATGGTTGGCCTGAGGATCTTCCCAGCGCAAATCGCACTGCACTAAGCTCGTTTTCAGTTGACTCATGCCATGTCTCCTTTGCATCAGTGTGTTCGTCAATTATGTGCTAGATTAGCATTTTTAATTAGTGAGGCTGCTATGTTTCCACCCGCACCAAGGGACCCTGAAGCGGTCAAGGGCGTTATGTTTGGCTTAACGGCCTACATTATGTGGGGCTGCTTCCCACTATTTTTCGCTCTGTTTGATGGCATTCCCGCATTTGAGATCCTGATACATCGGATTTTGTGGTCGTGCCTTTTCCTGGTCGGGCTAATCAGCATACTGCGCCGATGGACGCCAGTGGTTAGCGCACTTGTTGAGCCTAAGCGCTTGGGGCGCGTACTCGCTTGCGCATTACTGATTGCCTTTAATTGGGGCCTCTATATCTATGCTGTTGAAAGCAAGCAGGTATTACAAGCCAGTTTAGGCTACTTTCTAACGCCGCTGGTAAACATTGCCTTGGGCGTACTGGTGCTACGCGAAGTAATGGCTCGCCTCCAGCTGGTTGCTCTTGGTTTGGCAAGTTTAGCGATTGCAATCCAGTTTGTGATGCTGGGTGAACTGCCCTGGATCAGCCTGTTGCTAGCACTCAGCTTTGGTAGCTACGGATTATTCCGCAAGCAAGTGCCTCTTGATGGGCTTTCAGGCCTGTTTGTAGAGACGCTGTTGCTATTCCCACTAGCACTAATAGCGCTCACTTGGCTCAGTTGGCAGGGGGAGTCTCACTTTATTCTTAATGTGCCGATGAGCACCCTGCTAATAATTAGCGGTGTGTTAACTGCCCTGCCCTTGATGGCCTTTGCTGGGGCTGCACGACGCTTACGGCTGGCAACGCTAGGGTTTCTGATGTATATCAATCCCAGCATTCAGTTTTTGATTGCAATCATCATCTTTGGCGAGCCTCTAGGGCTCATCCAGTTAGCGACCTTTGTGATGATCTGGGCGAGCTTAGCGCTATATTCCTGGTCCTCTTGGCAATCACGCCCGCGCCAGCAGGTGGCTTCCTGAGGCTAATTCTTCCACTGGTTTTTCAATCACCACTGCACTGGTGTCATTTGCCTTTTCAGGCTGGTAGCCCACGCGAAAGCCTCCCCAGTGCTTACCATTAATGTAAATGGGAACCGAAAGATCGTGCATGATTTCGCCAGTGTCACGCTTATAGGTTTGTAGCAGCAACGGTTTCTCATGGGCGCCGCAACGACTGCCCGTCGGATCATCAAAAATGCGTTTGCTGCGGCAATACTTGAGATCGTGATCGTAATCACCGGTGGGCTCGCGGCTAACGGCTGCGTTATGGGTAAGCAGCGACATGGCTAGCACTGGCACTCACTTGCATGATGGCGGCATTAATAGCGTTCATACTCGATGACGCGTCACTCGCCATGGTTTCCTGTTAGTAAGGCGTTGCGCCGTAAGATCAGTGTAATGAGAAACTTCTGCCGAGGCGATTGCAGTGCTACTTGCTCGGTTCATCAACCGATAGGCCATCGCGCGAAGCGCACCATAGTCGCGAATGGGCTTGAAACCGTGAATGGGTTTCGTCAAACGCACTTGATCAGCTGAGTAAACCAACATCATCGTTACGAGCATTAAACCTGCACCAGCCCCCGTTGCCAACAGTAGCGCGACATAGGGAAAAGCACCAGATTCAGTCATCATCCAAACAGAAACACCTAGCACTGCCAAGGGCACTAATAGCCAAAGTAGTCGCATGTGGGGTACTCTTCTTTATTTGACGTTATTGAGCAGTCAATCAATAAAAATAAAGAAGGAGCGATTAGCCACTTTGCAGTCAGCTTAACGGGTTATGCTAATGAATGAAGTAGCACTTTCGGGTCAGAACATGCTTTTGTTTGAAAGCAAAGGCCATCACTGCCCACACAACACGTTAAACTGACGGACTCACCAGTGGTTGGGGTTTAAAAAACAAAGCTGACGCCAGGAGCTTATGTTCAAGCGCTATTTTCCTATTCTTACATGGCTACCCCACTACCATAAGCGCCTGTTAGGTGCCGATGTATTAGCGGGACTCATCGTAACCGTAATGGTGATTCCGCAGTCATTAGCCTATGCCCTACTTGCTGGCTTGCCTGCGGTAGTGGGCCTATATGCCAGTATTTTGCCGCAACTTCTATATACCTTTTTAGGCACAAGCCGCACCCTTGCCGTAGGGCCGGTGGCCATCATTGCATTAATGACGGGCGCTGCACTCTCCTCTGTAACAACGCCCGGCAGCCCCGACTATTTACAAGCTGCGCTGGTACTTTCATTACTTTCTGGCGGTATATTGGTCGCGATGGGTGCCCTTAAAATGGGCTTTTTTAGCAATTTTTTAAGTCATCCGGTTATCTCGGGCTTTTTAACCGCATCGGGAATTCTGATTGCCGTTAGTCAACTGGGAAGCCTATTGGGTATCTCCAGCAGTGGCTTTACGCTGGTAGAGCGTGTGATAACCCTCTTACCTAATCTCCCCACCTTTAACCCCTATACGCTTGTAATCGGTGCTGGAACACTGTTTTTTCTCGTTATGATGCGGCGTTTTGGTAAGCAGAGCCTTAGTGCTATTGGTTTGCCTAGAGCGCTCGCCGAGTTAATCACCAAGGCGGGTCCTGTCTTTGCGGTGATTATTACCACGCTGGCTGCTTGGCATTGGCAGTTGGCCGACCAAGGCGTTGCCATTGTCGGCGCTATTCCCAGTGGGCTACCTGCGCTAAGTTTTCCCTGGGGAGATACGTCACTATGGCGCGCCCTGTTCATCCCTGCGCTACTGATTAGTTTGGTGGGGTTTGTCGAGTCTGTTTCCATGGGACAAATGTTGGCAGCAAAACGGCGCCAACGTATCTCCCCTAACCAGGAACTGATTGGCTTAGGCGCCGCTAATCTAGCCGCAGGGTTTACCAGCGGCATGCCGGTCACCGGTGGCCTTTCGCGCACGGTCATCAACTATGATGCTGGGGCACAAACACCCGCAGCCGGAGCCTTTGCAGCACTGGGAATAGCGTTGATAACGATGGCGTTTACTGGCTGGCTCTACTACCTGCCGATTGCTACGTTGGCCGCGACAATTACCGTGTCTATTTTAACCCTGGTCGATATCCCCATGTTGCGCCAAACGTGGCGCTATTCTCGCAGTGACTTCGCCGCGATGGCCGTCACCATCCTGGTAACCCTAGTTGAAGGTATCGAAGCAGGCATTATCGGCGGTGTTAGTCTTTCTATCGCGTTATTCTTGTATCGCACCAGCCGCCCCCATAGCGCATTGGTTGGCCGGGTGCCGGACACCGAGCACTTTCGAAATACCGAACGCCACGATGTTGAAACCGTCAGTAATGTGGCGTTACTGCGAATCGACGAAAGTCTCTATTTTGCGAACGCCCGCTACCTTGAAGATACCGTTTATAATTTAGTTGCCAGCTATCCTGAGCTGGAGCACGTCGTTCTTATCTGTTCAGCCGTTAATTTAATTGATGCATCAGCACTCGAGAGCCTGGATGCGATCAATGCGCGCTTAAAAGACTCCGATGTAAAACTTCACCTGTCCGAGGTGAAGGGTCCCGTTATGGACCAGCTCAAAAAGAGTGATTTTTTAGAGGCCCTGACCGGGCGCGTTTTTCTTAGCACTTACGCCGCTTGGCGTGAACTTTCATAAGCATGTTTTCTTAAGCTTACAAAGCACCTTTAACTAACGCTCGTTTGAATGCATCATAGACTTCTAAACAAGTGCATCGATACCAAGAGCGCCAAGGAGTGGGGATGCCAAGCGAGTGGATAGCGTGTGATGATCAAACAGTCACCCTTAAAGGCGAGTGGACGCTTGCCAATTATCGCCTTATCAAAGCGGCGCTTCAGCACAGTGAAACTCACACTGAGCTTGGCAAGCCAACGGATGCGACGGTTTCACTAGACGCAATAACTCGCCTTGATACCGCCGGTGCCATACTCATTGTGGAGCTGATTGGCGTTCAGAAAGCACAGACGGTAGCGGATTGGGCAGCAGAACTGCCGAAAGAGCAGCAGGCGTTGCTGGTGCGTATTGCCGAAGCCATGGAAGCACCACTGGACGTTGATCCTCCTTCCTATTCGCGCATTAGCCAAGCGCTTGCCAGCGTGGGTCAACACATGGTGGGGCTTTGGTCCCAGCAGCGCCAGCTGTTGGCCTTTATTGGTCTCGTCGTGGCCACCCTCTTCCAACTGATATTGCGGCCACACCACTGGCGCTTAACGGCCACCGTGGCCCATATCCAGCAGAGCGGCCTTAATGCTGTCCCCATCGTCGCGCTACTCACCTTTATGGTGGGCGCCGTCGTGGCTTTCCTTGGCGCTACCGTTTTGCAGGATTTTGGCGCCACGATTTATACCATCGATCTTGTGGCGTTCTCATTCTTGCGAGAGTTCGGCGTTCTGCTTGCTGCGATCCTACTCGCCGGACGAACCGCCAGTGCCTTTACCGCCCAAATTGGCGCCATGAAATCCAATGAAGAGATAGATGCCCTGCAGGCTCAGGGGCTTGATCCTATCGAGCTTTTGGTGCTCCCACGGGTAATGGCGATGTTAATTAGCCTGCCCATGCTCGCCTTTGTAGGTATGCTCAGCGGCTTAGCGGGCGGCGCCATGGTCACCTCTCTGTCACTGGATATTTCACTTACCCAGTTTATGGCCACGCTGCAAAAAGACGTATCGGTAACACACTTTTTGGTAGGACTAAGCAAAGCCCCGGTGTTTGCCTTCGTGATCGCCGTAATCGGCTGCCTGGAAGGCTTTAAGGTCAGCGGTAGCGCGCAGTCGGTGGGAGAACACACCACTTCAAGTGTCGTTCAATCGATTTTTATGGTGATTCTAATTGATGCCGTCGCCGCGCTATTCTTTATGGAGATGGGCTGGTGATCAATTCAGATAAACCGACAGAGCAAAATGACTTACCGGTTATTAAGGTTCGAGGCTTGGTGAACCGCTTTGGCACTCATGTGGTTCACGAAAATTTAGATCTGACCCTTGAACGCGGGGAAATCCTCGGCGTTGTAGGCGGTTCTGGTACCGGCAAATCAGTGCTGTTACGCAGCATCGTCGGTTTGAAACGACCCAATGACGGCACGGTTGAAGTCCTCGGCACAACGCTTAACGAGCTTAACGAGGCACAGCGCAGTCAAATAGAGCGACGCTTTGGCGTGCTGTTTCAGCGCGGTGCACTGTTCAGCTCGTTGAACCTGCAGGAGAATATTGCCCTACCGCTCATTGAGCATGCCAGGCTACCCCGTGAAGACGCCGAGCATCTTGCCAGGGTCAAGCTAGCGTTAGTCGGGCTTCCGCCACAGGCCGCGCTGCAGTTTCCTGAGTCGCTGTCTGGCGGCATGGTCAAGCGCGCTGCCCTTGCCCGTGCCTTAGCGCTTGATCCTGACATCCTGTTTCTTGATGAGCCCACAGCTGGGCTTGACCCTATTGGCGCGGCGGCCTTCGATCAGTTGCTGGTCACCCTTCGCGATGCGCTGGGATTCAGCGTATTTCTGGTTACCCATGACCTGGATACGCTCTACGCTGCCTGCGATCGGGTCGCGGTACTCTCACAGAAACGTGTGCTGGTGGTGGATACCATCGATAAAGTGGCGGATACCGACGATGAATGGATTCAAGACTACTTTCACGGCCCGCGTGGTCGAGCCGCTCAGCGTGCTCATACCGCCTTTTCAAATAACGCAAACGTCCAGGAGTGACTGCACATGGAAACCCGCGCGCATCACGTTTTGATAGGTTTGTTCACACTGGGCACCGCCGCGGCAGCGCTGCTGTTTGCGCTATGGATGAGCTATGCCGCCGGAGAGCGTAACTATCAACCTTACCGGATTCTGTTTGAGCGCAGTGTTAGTGGTTTATCAATTGGCAGTAAGGTGCAGTACAACGGCATTGAAGTTGGCGATGTTACCGAGCTGACACTGAACCCTGACGACCCACGCCAAGTTATTGCCAGTGTGCGAGTCTATGAAGACACCCCCGTCAAAACAGATACCCGAGCAAAGTTAGCCTTTGCCAGCATTACCGGCAGCATGTCGGTTCAGCTGTATGGAGGCACCCCAGAAAGCCCCCGCCTAGTAAACCAAACGGACAGCATGGCACCGTTTATCAACGCAGACCCTTCACCGATCGCCACGCTATTTGATGAAGGCGAAACAATGATTCAAAACATTAACTCTATTCTGATAAACGTTAATGAACTATTTAATGACGGCAATCGTGAACAAGCCGGCACTATTTTGACGAGTATTGCGCAGATCACAGAGATGATCGCCTCGCAACAAACAGCGCTTGATCAAAATATGGCACTGTTCGGCGAAGTGTCACGCCAAGCCACAACGACCCTTGAAAGCATCGATACCCTCAGCCAAGAGGCGACACAGCTATTGCGTCAAGATGGCCAGCAAATGATGCAAAGTGCTGAAAGCGCCAGTCGTGATGTGGCCAGCGCCGCGCAACGAATTGAACAGCTCGTTAACGACAATGCCGGTGCTGTCGACAGTACGCTGCAGGGGGCACAAGACATTGCTCCCGCACTTTCAGCCCTACGTTCTACACTAACTAATCTTGAGCGTATTACTCGCCAGCTTGAAGAGAGTCCCACAGACTTCTTCCTGGGCCGAGATCAGGTAGAGGAGTTTCGTCCATGAGCTTGCGCTTTACGTTTAGCATCGTCACATTAGCGGCGCTTGTATTAAGCGCCGGTTGTTCAATACTGCCCGAAAGTAATCCCGCAACGCTCTATCGGCTGCCATCGTCTGCCACGCAGTCTGAACACACGGCTGCCACCCTCCCCGTAAGACTGGGCATTGCTACCCCAGGGGCAGGCCACTTGCTTAACAGCAACCGTATTGTGGTCTACCCAGAAGGCAATGTAGTCAATGTGTATGAGGGCGTACGCTGGCATGAAGACGCCCCAGAAATGCTTCAAGCGCGCTTAATTTCTGACCTGCAGCAGCGCCAACTATTCACTGGTGTAAGTAGCGACCGACTGCCCCACGATGTGTTGCTACTCAGCGAACTGCGCCATTTCCAAAGTGAGTACGACACTTCCCCACCCAGTATTCACCTTCAATTAGATGTCCAGCTTGTGAATACACAACACCGAAAACCACTAGCTGCGACTAGTTTTGTTATCCGCACCCGCGCGGATAGTCCAGAGATTCCGGACGTCGTCAATGCGTTTGGCGCGGCCAGTGATGCGCTAGCTGAGCAGCTTTCAGCATGGGTCGCGGCGCAATCAAGCAGTCTGAGAACCGCCGATTGACGGCGTCTTTCTTAAAAAATCACGCGGGTCTTTAGGATAAAAATGTTCAGGCTGGCACTCTAAATGGGTAAAAAATCGCGTGTCTTTGTAAGGCATTTTCATAAAGCCGGACACGCCTAACCCCTCGATCTGGCTTACAGACGCCAACATCTGCGCCAGCAAAGCCCGAAACTCGGCTTCCCGGCTAGGGTCCAGTAGCCGATAATAGCTATGGATTTTAAGATGCTTTGGTAGTGACTCAAAGATAATCATGCCGGTGTGATGAATCTCATTCAGCCGTTGCAGTATGTGCATAATGGTGTCAGGCAGGACCAGTAGCTCTTCTGGATCAGGGCCGTCTTCAAAGTAGCTATGCTGGCGAGTGAGGTCTTCCATTTCTGGAACTGCGCTCAGCTCGTAGTCAATCGTGGTGTCAGGATCACAATGAAAAGGCTCTTCCGCACTCGCGCGCTCTAAATGCAGCGTTTGGCGGGCATTAAACAAACAGCTTTTAAACACCCCTTGGCGATGGATGGCTCGCGCCAAGTGCACCATATTGTTAACGGCTTGAATGAACGCTGGCTTTAACGCGGGATCGTGTAGGTTAAGTGAGGAGTCTATATAGACGCCCTCTCGCTCCCAGCGTACTGCTAAACCACCGACAACCGGGTATTTTCCTAAGCGACTCACCGAGGCCAAAAACGCCTTTTCGGTTTCCCCCATGCCCTGCATAAATTGCTTGTAATAGCGGTCTAACTGCACATCATTAACATCATTAAGTGTCTCTTCCGCGTTCGCTTCGCGCAGAAACGCCTTCCGAGAGCTGTAAACGACCGTATCAATCTCTTGGTGCGCCGCACGGCCCCAAACAGGCACTAACGGTGTTTGTGTTGGCGTAGGTAAATCTAACATCACCACTTTGGCCATGCGGGACATCGCCTGTAAATAGTGATCCCCTGCTTTATGGTGTATGTGTGGGTCGGGATCCAGCATGCCGTCCAAGGTGCGGGCAAACTCCAAAGGTAGCCCCAGCGAGCTAGCGGGAATGGCACGATGACCAAAGCGGCAAGATTGCGCAGAAGCTAATGCATATAGCGTGCCTGCGGCCCCTTGCTCATCGAAACGAGGCGATGATAGCGCTCCATTTAGCTGCTCTTCACCAATAAAGTAGACATCGCCCAGTCGGGCGTTGGTTTGCTGCAGGTTGTCGGACATTAATTCCATCACGTTTGCCCCGACAAATTGGAGCTTTTCATCTAACTGGGCAAACACGGACGATCCCCAGTCAATCAATGCGATGGACTCGGTATCTGGATCAAATACCAAATTTGACGGCTTGATGTCGCCATGCACAACGGGACGTGCATTGGGCCCCGTTTCGCGGCGCAGTGCAGAAAGAATATCGGCCAACTGGTTGGCAATGCTCACCACTAATCGTGGAGAGAGACGGCCTTCTTTCAGTGACACCTGTTCCAGGTTCCAACCAGGCGCACGCTCCATCACCAGAATTGACTGGCCTCGGGAGCGTTGGTAAGCCACCAGCTTTGGTATGCGGGGATGGGAAACCTGATCAAGCATAAACGCCTCTTCTTCAAGGCGTTCTTGTAAATGAGTCGGTAGCGTAATACGTGAGAATTTAAACACGTAGTGGGCAGGCACATCTTGGTGTTGCGCGCTGCCCGCAAATACAAAGCCATAGGCACCTTTACCCACCAGCTCAATCCCCGTGTAGCCCAACTGGGCGAGCTGTGCCTGACACAGTGCTACCCAGTCTTTCAGCTTACGGGCATCATGGTGGCTAAGTAGATATACCGACTGCTCTTCCGGTATATAAAACTGCTGGAGCGGTGCCTGAGACATTTCTCATTCCTTGCCAACCAACTTCGGGCTATTTAACCTCTTGCCATGCAATGCCTAGCAACCTTAGCCCAAGTGCAGCAGCATGGTTTCAGGCGCTTCCAAATAGCCTTTCCAAGCATTGCAGAACCTGGCGATGGTACCACCATCAATAAAGCGGTGATCGCCTGCCCAGGTGATGGTCATAATGGCTCGCCGCTGAACTTCTCCTTGCTCGTCGAAGCGCGGTAACCATTGGGTTTTACCAATCGCCACTATCGCCGCTTCCGGCGCATTGATAATCGGCGCGGCATAGGTTCCGCCCAACGCACCAATGTTAGAAATACTAATGGTGCCACCTTTGAGATCAGCCTGATCGACACGCCCTTCGCGGGCCGCAACGGTTAAACGCCCCACTTCACGAGCAATGTCTAGCAGCGTTAAACGCTCAACACCTTTAACATTGGGCACCAGCAAACCGGCTTTGCTATCCACCGCCATGCCGATATTGCACTGTTCGTAGTAGTGCAGTTCGTTGGCTTCCGCGTTTAGTTGGGCATTGATGATCGGCGCCTCAGTAACCGCCAGTGCCATAGCTTTCATGAAAAAGGGCATAAGTGTTAACCGCTCACCAAGCGCCTCTACCCGTGGCTTTAGACGCTCGCGCAGCGCCAGCAGATCGGTCACATCGATCTCTTCGCCATAGTGAAAATGCGGGATGGAGCTGGCTGCCTCAACCATTCTTTTCGCCATCACCGCGCGCACACCGCGAAGCGGTTCGACGCGAGGCAACTGTGTTCCTTGGGTGACTTGCGATGGTGCTTGGCTAGGGGCAGCAGAAGGTTGATTCAGGTGCGCCAGCACGTCTTCTTTTAATACCCGGCCATCTTTACCACTGCCAGCAATGGCAGTTAACTCAAGTTGATGTTCACGAACGAGACGTCGCACGGCTGGGCTAGCAGGTATTTTGCCGCTGCTCGTACTAAGGCTGCAGGTACTGGATGCCACAGCGGCTTGCTCAACTGCCTTGGCTGAGCCACTGTCAGCGTCAGCGACAGGTGATTGAGGCTCGTTAGCCTGTTCCGTCGCGCCGGCTTCTTGCGTGTCATTTTCTGCTTGGTAGGCATAAAGCGGTGCGTGTACTTTGGCAATTTTTCCTTGGGCAACATAAAGTTTGGTGACCACGCCTGCTTCGGGAGCGGTAATTTCCACGAGCGCTTTATCGGTCATCACCTCGACAATCGGCTGATCTTCCTCAATCCGATCACCCTCCGCAACGCGCCACTCCACCACTTCACATTCAACAATGCCTTCGCCGATATCCGGCAGCATGAAATCGCTCATTATTTTTCTCCCTGGCGCTAAAAGTTAACGCTTTCGCGAATCGCTTCAAAAATTTTCAGATGGTCGGGCAAATACTCTTTTTCCAGCACTAGCGGGAAAGGTGTATCTAGCCCCGTTATCCGAGTAATCGGCGATTCAAGATAGAGAAAACAGCGCTCTTGGATCGTCGCGGCGATTTCACCCGCAAAGCCACCTGTTAACGGCGCTTCATGGCTGACGATCAAACGTCCTGTTTTTAGAACAGACTCAACGACAGTATCCGCATCCCATGGCAACAACGTACGCAGATCAATCACTTCACAGGCAATGCCTTGCTCTTCAGCAAGCTCAACGGCTTTGCCGATGACTTCCATTTGCGCGCCCCAGCCCACCAGCGTTATATCAGTCCCCTCTTTAATGACCTCCGCTTCACCAATAGGAAGCTGATAATCTTCTTGGGGCACCTCACCCACCGAGGCACGATAGAGACGCTTGGGTTCTAAAAAAAGCACCGGATCTGGATCGCGAATGGAAGCGAGCAGTAGCCCTTTCGCTTGGTAGGGATTGCGCGGCACAACGACTTTTAAACCGGGCGTATGTGTAAAGTAAGCCTCTGGTGACTGCGAATGATAGAGCCCCCCCGCGATACCACCGCCATAGGGCGTGCGGATGGTTAATCCCCCCACATTGAATAAATCCCCCGAACGGTAGCGGAATTTCGCAGACTCATTAACGATTTGGTCAAAAGCGGGAAAGATGTAGTCGGCAAACTGTATTTCAGCAACGGGCACTGAGCCTTGAGCAGCCAGCCCATTGGCAAAACCAATGATGCCTTGTTCTACCAACGGCGTGTTAAAGCAGCGCGATTTACCATATTTTTCCTGTAAATGGCTGGTAGCACGGAATACGCCGCCAAAAACGCCAACATCTTCACCAAAACAGATAACTTTGTCATCTTCAGCCATGGCGATATCAAGCGCATTGTTGATCGCCTGGAGCATGTTCATTGTGGGCATGTTATGCCTCCCCCTGGGAATCTGTGGACGTATTCACCTCAAGGTCTAGCGACCGCGCTCCACGCGGGTAGGCCTCTGGATAGCGGCGAATATGGCGCTTAAGCTGATCAAATTGACGCTGTAACTCAGGGGTTATGTCGGCATAGACATCAGTAATCAGCGACTCCAGCGGTGGGGGTGAACGCTTTTCTGCCCGTTTCAAGGTATCCAGCACTTCGCGGCGCAACGTTTCCTGCTGACTAGTTTCCTCCTCCTCGCTCCACCAGCCTTTTTTCAGCAGCCATTTCTGCATGCGCAGTATGGGGTCTTTTAACCGCCATGCTTCTTCTTCACTTTTGGCACGATAGCCGGATGGGTCATCCGAAGAGGAGTGAGCAGCAAGACGGTAAGACATGGCTTCAATCAGCACCGGCTTGTTTTGTTCAACGGCAATCTGACGCGCTTGGCGTGTCGCTTCATAAACTGCCAGTGCATCGTTCCCGTCAACGCGTATCACATGCATATGATAGCCAAATGCCCTTGGGGCAATGCCATCCGCTGCAAACTGCTCGGTTGACGGCGTCGAAATGGCATAGCCATTATTGCGGCAGAAAAAAATCACCGGTACTTGATGGACTGACGCCATATTCAGCGCGGCGTGGAAATCACCTTCTGATGCCGCACCCTCACCGAAAAACGTTAAGGTGCAATGCCCATCACCCGCTAATTTCTGACCGTATGCGTAGCCTGTCGCCTGGGGGATTTGCGTTGCAAGCGGAGAAGAAATGGTCATGTAGTGCAGCTTGCGTGATCCATAATGAATCGGCATTTGGCGGCCTTTACCGTAGTCGAGCTCGTTGCCAAACAGCTGATTCATAAACTCGTCAATGGAGAACCCGCGGTACATTAAGGCGCCTTGTTCGCGGTATTGCGCCATGATCATATCGGCATCGTCTAGCGCAGCAGCGGCGCCAACAACGGCGGCTTCTTCACCCGTGCTTTGCATATAGAAACTGAGCCGCCCCTGGCGTTGGGCAGCCATCATGCGCTCATCTAGGATACGGGTGGCCAGCATGGCTTGATAGAGCCGTCTGGCATGATCACGCGGTAGGTCTGGCTCTTTAGCACCTTCGTAAAGCTCGCCCTCTGGGTCGAGCAGGCTGAAGGTAGCCATTGAGAATTCGTCGCCGGTCATAAAGAGCGGCTGATGTACGTAGTTTGTCATGCTTATTATCCTTGTATTACCCCTTTTGAGGGCAGTGTTGTTGGTGTTGACCGTTTTTGCCAGTGGATTTATCTAGCATAGGTCAAGCTTGTCGAGGTTAGTGTCACCTCGATCAACGCAACACAAGGACAGTAACGCAGTCTGCTACTTTTAGGGATACAACTTAAGACGCAGATAGACGAGTGCGCAGCTGTTGTTGCAACGCATCAAATAGACTATCGACGGTCAACGCGAGTAACGCGATCAACAGCGCACCTTGTAAAACATACGCCATATTGCCATTCACGATACCTGCTATGATCGGGTCGCCTAAGTTACTGGCGCCTACCGTTGCCCCTATAGCCGCTGTGGCAATATTAATGGTTACCGATGTTCGGATACCGGCCAGAATTACTGGTGTGGCTAATGGAAGCTCAACGCGAGTTAATACCTGCCAAGGGGTCATCCCCATGGCAAACGCCGCCTGTTTAAGACTCGCATCTACATCCTGCAGCCCGGCAAGCGTGTTTCGCACAATCGGCAATAAGCCATAGAGCATTAGCGCCACGATAATCGGCAATGTTCCAAAACCCAATACAGGAACCGCCAGGGCAAGCACTGCCACAGGAGGAAATGTCTGACCCAGTGAAGCCAACTGCCCGACAAGGGGTAAGAAGTCTCGTCCCCATTGGCGAGTGACTGCGATGCCGGCCAATACGCCTAGACATATCGTAATGACAGCTGCGATTCCAACAACAAACACGTGCCTTGCCAGCAGAGAAGCAAAATCAGCGCGGGCATAAATCACCTGACGGGCGTCGGGCTCCAGCCAACGAAATACAGGCTCTAACGCCGAGATACCCAATACCCCTATCAGCAGCAAGAGTGCCCAACCAATAGGCCATAGCCAGCGCGGGCCGACTGCAATTGATGATTCACCCCGGTTACGATCACGCGTCACGGTGACTTACCCTGTCTAACTGGGCCTCTTTGACCACTTTGCGCAGCGATAACTCACCAATCGGCATATCATGCTGGTCGACAACCGTCAGCCTATCGCAGTGGTCACGCAGCATCATTGAAAGCGCTTGGCGCAGTGAAAACTCCCCCGGAATACGCGACTGGGCAGGCAGTGTCTGCCCAAGCGATGACATGTGATCTTTGACGCGTGTTAAGGCAGCCTGCTTTAAACCACGCTCCAACCCTCCCAATAGCGACTCAACAAACGGTTCGGCGGGGGCTTGAAGCAGCGCTAGCGGTGACCCCTGCTGCACAATACGCCCTTCGCGCATAACGACTAAATGATCTGCCAGTTTGAGCGCTTCATCCATATCGTGAGTCACGAACACCACGGTTTTATGCAGCCGCGCTTGAAGCTTTGCCAGCTCGTCCTGAAGCTTTTCCCGAGTAATCGGGTCTAGCGCTCCAAAAGGCTCATCCATCAGCAAAATATCAGGATCTGCCGCCAATGCGCGCGCAACGCCTACCCGCTGCGCCTGGCCGCCAGAGAGCTGGTGAGGATACTTATGGGCAAACTCTTCCGTGGGAAGGCCTAATAGACGCATTAACTCTTCGACGCGTGCTTTAACATCAGCGGCAGGCCATTTTAGCAAACGCGGTACCAGCCCAATGTTGTGCGCTACCGTCCAATGGGGAAACAGGCCAGTACTCTGGATCGCATAGCCGATACGGCGGCGAAGCTTAACCGGGTCATAGTGGCCTATTGCCTGTCCGTCGATGATAATGTCGCCGCTACTATGCTCAATCAAACGATTTATCATACGTAGCGTCGTTGATTTTCCGCAGCCTGACGACCCTACCAGCGCACAGAACTTTCCTTTCGCGACGTGTAAGGATATGTCGTCTACCGCTGTGTCTTCGCCAAAGTGCTTCGACACATGGGAAAGCTCTATCATTTATGTCCTCCGGGGCGAAGCGCGTCGGCTAACGCCCCCAAACTAGCATCTACAATAAGTGCCAAGACTAAAATAGGCAGCGCGCCAAGCAACACCATGTCCATAGCCGCTTGGCCCAACCCCTGAAAAATGAACGTGCCAAGCCCACCCGCCCCAATCAACGCAGCAACGGCCGTTAATCCAATCGCTTGAACAGCGGTGATTCGCACGCCTTCTAATAGTATTGGCAGCGCCAAAGGAAATCTTACCTGCCAGAAGCGCTGATACGGACGCATACCCATCGCCTTAGCAGCATCTAAGGTTTCAGGGTCGACTTCATCAAGCGCAATATAAGTATTGCGCACCATGGGTAACAGGCTATAGGCAATGAGCGCCATCAATGCGGGGGTGGCGCCGATACCGCTAACCCCCAACTGGGCTAAAACAGGTACGTTAGCAGCTAGCCAAGCAAGCGGAGCCAGCAGTAGACCAAACAGAGCCAAGCTCGGAATCGTTTGCAGGAAGTTCAGCCATGCAAACGCTATTCGTTGTAGACGTTGGTAACGTCGCATTAGCATAGCGAGCACTAAACCAACTACGATACTAACGCTCACCGCTATGCCGACCAGTACCACATGTTGCAGCATGGCACGATAAAATTGCTGGTCGCGCGCTTGAAACTCCTGAACAAGGGCTAAATTTTCAAGCCATAAGGCGGCACAAAGCAGCCACGCTCCCCCCACGCTGCAGAGCAATAGGGTGGTCCATAAGCGCGACAACCCCAAACGTAAACGCACTTCCACTAGGCACAATAAAAGTAAAAAAAGCACGACCCAATAGGCAGCACCAATACCTAAACGCGCTTGCGGCAGAGTGGGATCAATCAGCCAGTGGCCTGCTACCATAAGCCCGAATGGCATCAATAAGAGTGTCAGGGTAATGATACAGAGCTGAGCATAGCTATGAAGACGGCTTGGCTTAATAGCCAAGCCGCCCATAGCGATAAATAGCAAGGAAACAAGCAGCGCACCGGGCCACCCAATCGCATGTACTAAGCCATAAGATGTACCCGCTACAATTCTATTAGGCGCGACGCTAACAAGACCCAGTAGCCAAGAGGCTCCTAACATAGCGGCACTTAAACATATCAGTACTGAGTTTAAATGCCCATATTGACGGGGTGGCAATGGCAAGGCGTCTATCTGCGACATTCATTAGTCATCCAGGCTATCAAGATAGTCGCTTGCGACTTGATCAGGAGAGAAACCATTCACCGCTACATCAGCGTTCAGCGTTTGCAACGTCACAAGGTCAAGCGTTGCAAATACGTCGTTGAGTAGCGTCTCAATTTCAGGGTAGGCATCCAGCACTTCGGCACGCACCACTGGCGACGGCTGATATACCGGCTGAACCCCCTTAATATCTTCTAAAACAACCAGTCCCAGCGCACTTAAACCACCATCGGTGCCATAGGTCATGGCACCATTAACACCGCTTGTTTGTTGGGCAGCGGCTCGCATAGTAGCCGCCGTATTACCACCGGACAGTACAAGCAGTTGATCATCGCCAAGTTCAAAACCATAAGCATCCTGAAATGCAGGCAATGCCTGAGCGGACTCTACAAATTCTGCACTCGCTGCGAATTTAAACTCGCCGCCTTCGTTAACATAGTCGGCAAGGTCATCAAGGGTCGTTAAGCCGTTGGCCGTCGCCACGTCTTCACGAATACTCATGGCCCAGGTGTTATTAGCGCTAGCAGGCTTCAGCCATATTAGCCCCTGCGCCGCATCGCGCTCTTTAACAGTCTGGTAGGCATCCTCTGCACTATTCCAGACAGGGCTGTCAGTCATATCAAAGAAAAAAGCGCCGTTACCGGTATATTCGGGATAAAGGTTGATTTCTCCCGCTTCAAGCGCACTACGCACAACGCTGGTGCCACCTAGCTGTAGGCGATCTTCTGTAGGCACACCGCCACGCTCTAGCGTTTGAATAATCAGCTCACCCAGCACGGACCCTTCTGTGTCGATTTTGGAGGACACGACAACAGGGTCGCTGGCGTAAGCAGTCGAAAAAGTAATGGCTGATAAGCAAGCGACGATGGTCGGTTTTAGAGTAAAGCGCATAGTGGTCATCCTATTATTTAGCGTCTTGAAGGTATCATCTCAGTATAAGAGCCAACGACATTGACGTCAGACGCCATATCAACGGCGCCTGACATTTACAACGTTTCTATTCAATGCCCTCACTGTCATCACGCTCAACATCGATAACGCTTAAGGCGCTTCAATCACCCAGGTTGTTCCCTCACGGGAATCCTTCAGGATAATACCCAAACTCGCTAGTTCATCTCGAATAGCATCTGCCTGAGCAAAATCTTTATTGGCTTTTGCTTCTTTACGCTGTGCTATTTTGGCCTCAATCTCAGTCTCACTCAGCGCTACCTGCTGCTGATTACCTTTCAAAAAAGTCTGAGGATCTTGCTGCAAAAGCCCTAGCACACCCGCTAGACGTGTTAATTCCGATGCTAAACGCTGCGCTTTTTCTGGCGACTCGCTCTTAGCGCGATTGAGATCCCGCGCCAGATCGAATAATACCGCTAACGCCTCAGGCGAATTGAAGTCGTCATCCATCGCCGTGGTGAAACGCTCAGCATAGCCTGCCTCGTCACCGTCACCGCTAGATGACACTTCCACACCCTCTAATGCTGTGTAAAAGCGCGTCAGCGATTTGCGAGCCTCATGGAGAGAGTCTACCGAGTAGTTAATTGGGCTACGGTAGTGGCTAGCCACTAGCAAGAAACGCACGACTTCCGGATCATGCTCTGCCAACACATCGCGGATGGTAAAAAAGTTACCCAACGATTTTGACATCTTTTCCTGGTTAACCCGCACGGCCCCGGCATGCATCCAGGTGTTGACGTAGGTTTTACCAGTCGCCGCCTCTGATTGGGCAATTTCGTTTTCATGATGAGGAAACGTAAGGTCAGGACCACCACCATGAATATCGAAGGTGTCGCCTAAGCAGCACGTCGACATTGCTGAGCACTCAATGTGCCATCCTGGGCGGCCATTGCCCCAAGGAGAGTGCCAGTGTGCTTCGCCCGGTTTAGCGGCTTTCCAAAGCACAAAATCAAGCGGGTCCTCTTTATGAACATCAACCTCAATCCGAGCACCAGAACGCATATCATCAAGTTGACGATTATTTAGCTTGCCGTAATCAGCGAACTTGCGTACCCGGTAATACACATCCCCATTGGCAGCAGCATAAGCAAAGTCTTTCTTAATCAGCGTCTCAATCATGGCAACAATGTCATCGATATGACCTGTCGCCCGAGGCTCATGGCTTGGGGGCAATACACCAAGACGTGCTTCGTCTTCGTGCATTGCCTGAATCATGCGCTCGGTGAGTGTGCTAATCGATTCGTTATTCTCTTCGGCACGCTTGAGAATTTTATCGTCAATGTCGGTGATGTTACGGACATAAGTAACATCATAACCGCGATAACGCAGGTAGCGGGTTATCACATCGAAGGCCACCATGACCCGCGCGTGGCCAAGGTGACAGTAGTCATACACCGTCATGCCGCAGACATACATGCTGACTTTACCCGCCACCAGCGGGGTAAACGGTTCTTTGCGGCGTGTCAGCGTATTATAAATGTGCATATGACGATTCCTTAGCCCTTCTGTTTGATTTTCGCCCAGCTATCTTTCAACCCAACGGTACGATTAAACACCAACTGCCCTGGCTTGGAAGCATGACGGTCAGCGCAGAAATAGCCCACCCGCTCAAACTGGAAACGATCTTCTGGAACAGCATCCGCCAAACTGGGCTCGCCAATGGCGTGGCACACCGCCAAGGAGTCGGGGTTCAGGTGTTCGAGGAAGTCGACATCTTTGTCACGATCCGGCTGTTCAACCGTGAACAAATTGTCATACAAGCGCACTTCCATCGGTACACCATGGGCGGCACTCACCCAGTGAATCACGCCTTTCACCTTGCGGCCTTCAGGGTTTTTACCTAGCGTATCGAAATCCACCGAACAGTGCAGTTCCGTCACGTCACCGGCTTCGTTCTTAACAACGTCATCACAACGAATCACGTAGCTGTTACGCAGGCGGACTTCTTTGCCGGGCGCTAAACGGAAAAACTTTTTGGGCGCGTCTTCCATGAAGTCGTCTTGGTCAATATACAGCTCGCGACTAAACGGCACCTTACGCACCGCCATATCTTCTCGCGCGGGGTGCCCAGGCACGTCATACACTTCTTCATGGTCTTCAGGAACGTTGGTCAGTACCACCTTAAGGGGTTTCAATACGCACATTGCCCGCGGCGCATTGTCCTCAAGATCAGAGCGAATCGCATGCGTTAGCATGGCAATATCCACCAAACCTCCATCGGCGCGCGTAACACCAATCATCTCACAGAACTTGCGAATGGATGCCGGCGTATAGCCGCGACGACGCATACCTGAAATAGTTGGCATACGCGGGTCGTCCCAGCCATCAACAATCTGCTCGTCAACCAGCAGTTTCAGCTTGCGCTTCGAAGTGAGGGTGTAATCCAAATTAAGTCGAGCAAACTCGATTTGGCGCGGCTTGGCGGGAACCGGCAAGTTATTCAAAAACCACTCGTAAAGCGGGCGATGGTCTTCAAACTCTAGCGTACAGATTGAATGGGTAATGCCTTCGATGGCGTCAGACTGACCATGGGTAAAATCGTACGACGGGTAGATTTTCCACTTGTCACCTGTTTGATGGTGGCTGGCATGGCGAATACGGTAAAGGATCGGGTCGCGAAGATTGATATTGGGCGACGCCATATCAATTTTTGCACGCAGTACTTTTTCGCCTTCGCCAAACTCGCCGTTACGCATGCGTTCCAGCAAATCTAGGCTTTCGTCAACGCTGCGCTCGCGGTAAGGACTTGGCTTACCCGGTGCCGTGAGTGTGCCACGGTATTCGCGAATTTCATCTGGCGAAAGATCATCAACGTAAGCTTTGCCCTCGCGAATAAGATGTTGTGCCCACGCATAAAGCTGGTCGAAATAATCAGAAGCAAAGCGAACTGGGCCTGCCCAGTTAAAGCCTAACCAGCTGACGTCCTCTTTGATAGCGTCGATATACGCCTGTTCTTCCTTCGCGGGGTTGGTGTCGTCAAAGCGCAGATGACACTCACCACCTAGCTGCTCTGCCAACCCGAAGTTTAAACAGATCGACTTTGCATGACCGATATGTAAAAAGCCATTAGGTTCGGGAGGAAAGCGCGTCACGATTTTGGTGACCTGGCCGCCCTCTATTTCGTCGCGTACTTGGTTGCGAATGAAGTTCGGCGCTGGGGTGGTCTCGTTGGTCATGGTGGTGTTGATAACCTCATGGTGGATGGCGGGCTAGGCAACCAATGCCTAAGCTATTAGGGTTTGCGCTTCGCGGTGCCAAGCAAAACCGCTATTATAACGTGACGCCGATGCACAGCGCCAAGGCGAACGCCTTTATTGAACAGGAATTTATCTATGATCGTATTACAGACCAACCACGGTGACATCACTATTGCGCTTAATCATGAAAAAGCGCCAAAAACTGCCGCTAATTTTGAGCAATATGTCCGCGATGGTTTTTATGATGGCACTTTGTTTCACCGTGTTATCGATGGCTTTATGGTTCAGGGCGGTGGCTTCGATCAAGATTTTAACCAAAAGCCAACGCGTGATCCGATCGAGAACGAAGCCGACAATGGTTTACAAAACACGGTTGGCACACTGGCAATGGCACGCACTCAAGACCCTCACTCTGCCACAGCGCAGTTCTTTATCAACGTTGGTAACAATAGTTTCTTGAATCATAGTGGTAAAAGTCTTCAAGGCTGGGGATACGCAGTGTTTGGCGAGGTTGTCGACGGCATGGACGTGGTAGACGCCATCCGCGGTGTAAGCACCACACGTCGTGGTATGCATGCTGACGTGCCCGCAGACGATGTCATCATTGAGCGCGCCTATGTAAAAGAAGCCGACTAATTACGGGAGTTCTATGCGCACTCTGCTGATAGCTGATATGCATCTAAGCAGTGATACCCCTGAGATTAATCAGGGGTTTTATCATTACTTAGAGCACACCGCTACTGGGGCTGACGCCCTGTATATTCTAGGCGACCTGTTTGACGCCTGGATCGGAGATGATCTCCTTGACACACCACATCCTCTTAGCGACATTGCCTGGGAAGTGATCAGACGGTTACGCAAATTAAGCAGCAACGGAACTGCGATTTATTTCCTGCACGGCAATCGCGACTTTCTGATTGGCGAGCGCTTTATCAGTGAGTGCCAAGCCTCTCTGCTACCCGAAAGCCAAACGGTGGAACTCCAAGGAGTGCCTGTCGTTATTCTACATGGCGACAGTCTTTGCACTAAAGATGATGCTTACATGGCGTTCCGCCAACAGTCCAGAGATCCTCAGTGGCAAACGCAAATCCTATCCTTACCCCTTGATCAGCGACTGGAGCTTGCCAAGAGTCTGCGTATGCAGTCGGGCGATGCCAACGCGAGTAAAGCGGAAGCGATCATGGACGTGACACACGAAGAAGTGGTGGCGCTGATGGCGTACTCTGGTGTCACCACCATGATTCATGGTCACACACACCGGCCAAAGGTACATGACCTGACGGTTGAGGAGGTACCTGCAAAACGTTTTGTTCTTGGTGACTGGGATGTTCACCATGGCTGGGACATTGTCGTTGAACGCACGGCAGAGCATGACGCCATGCCTATTCTGCGTCAATTCACCTTAGCCAACCCACCCTAATACTTAACGTTGCACATCAGCAAAAAACCATCAAAAAAGCCGGCCAAATCAATTTTTGGCCGGCTTTTTGGGTTAATAAAAACGCGTTAATTAACGCTCAATCTTCGCGTCACTACGCAGATCGTCTACCAAGCCCTGAATGATAGACTGGGCGCGGAGTTGTTCAGCCATTTGAGCTACAAAAGAAGTAAGCTGCTCGTCAACTTCGCCTACGGATACGCTATCCAACGCTATGATGGCAACGCCTTCCGGAAGTGACACAGAACGGTAAACGCTATCACCCTCCTGCGGACGCGGCATACGAAACACCTGTTGCACTACCGCCTGGGGAAGCACAGTGTCAGACTGGCGCGATATATTGCTAGCCTCAAGCCAATCAATGTTGCTGGCCTCGCCCGCTTCCACCGCCTCGATCATACGAGCCGCTTCTTGCTCAAGTGCTTCTTGGCGTTGTTGAGCAACAACAGCGTTAGCGACTTCGTCACGCACATCGTCTAGCGTGAGTTGAGTCGTTTCGCGATGCTCCGCAACACGCAGCACAAGGCGACGATCATCATCCAGCTCGATCACTTCGCTGTTATAGCCTTCTTCTAGCACATCAGCACTAAAGGCCTCATCTAGCACCCCCGGCTCTGAAAGCACGCCCTCACCTTCACCGCGTGCTAACCAGTCAGTCTGGTTTAGCGTTAGACCGAGGTCATCCGCTACGCTTTGCAGATCATCGGCAGCAAAACTCTCATCAATTAAGCGCTGAACTTGCTGATTGAACTCATCATTGACTTCACGCAGAGCAACATCTTGCTGAAGTGCCTCACGCTGCTCTTCAAAGGCGGGTGCTACCAGCTCGGTTACCTGAAGGATATGAAATGCACCATCCATTTCCACCAGTTGAGATGTTTCACCTTCATCGAGAGCAAAAGCAGCTTCATCAAAGGCATCACCAAAGAAACCACGACTAATAACCCCTAAGTCGCCGCCTTCCTCAGCACTCGCCGTATCATCTGAATAACGCAGTGCCGTATCGGCGAAAGTTTCACCGCTGTTCAAGGCTTCTAAAGCCTCATTAGCGTGTGCTTGCGCTTCTTGGCGACTGCGCTCTTCGCCAAACGTCACCATAATATGAGAGACACGTCGATCGGCATTGCGATTCTGCTCACGCCACGCATCGCGCAAGCTCTGCTCGTTAACCTCAACGTTTTCCGCCATCGCTTGACGGTCAACTAACACATACTCAACGCGCACCTGCTCAGGACGCTCGAAACGTGCCTGGTTTGCATCGAAATATTCCTGCATTTGCGCTTCAGTAACATTCGCCTCTACGCTTACATCATCGGCATCTAATAAAACATAGCGAAAACTGCGCTGCTGGCGCTGCAATTCAGCTAAGCGTTCCTGCTCGCTTTCCAAGCTAAAGTCGCTAAACGCAAGGCCTTGCTGCAAGTGCTGGCGCTTGATATCGGCACGCAGCTCTTCACGAAACGCCACTGGGGTATATCCTGCACCAGCAAGACGGTTGCGGAATATTTCAGCCGAGAACCGACCATCTTGATCATGAAACTCTGGCAGACCAACAATCATTTGGTCTAGTTGGGCATCGGAGACGAACACACCACCGTCTTCAGCATATTGTGTTAGCAGTTGCTGAGTTATCAACTGGTCAAGGACATCATTACGAAGCGCCCGCTCTTGCTCTGGTGGCACCTGTCCAGAGCGAAGCGCACGTTGTACCTCAAGCTCAACCTGCTGACGCATGATTGGTTCGCCGTTAACGCTCGCCACTTCATTAGGGTCATCGCCAAAGACACTAAACAGCGACTCCACGCCAAAAAGCGCCATGGCAGCCACCATGACACCGATAATTATTTTGGCACCCCAGCTTCTGGAGCCATCTCGAATACTTTGCAGCATGCTAGCCTCAGATCATCACAGCTATCTATCGCCCTAACTATCGGGCCAGAAAAAAACATGGGCGCATCGCGAATGCGATGCGCCCATTAGCTTACAGCAAACGCGAGCCAATTAGTTGACGGCGTCTTTCAGCGCTTTACCGGCTTTGAAGCTGGGGACTTTCGCAGCGCTAATTTCAATCGGCTGGCCGGTCTGCGGATTACGACCAGTACGAGCGGCACGCTCTTTAATTGCGAAAGTACCAAAACCTACCAGTGAAACACTTTCGCCTTTTTTGAGGCTATCGGTGACAGACTCCACCATGGCATCCAATGCGCGGGTTGCCGCTGCTTTAGGAATATCAGCAGACGCGGCAATAGCTTCAATCAGCTCGGACTTATTCACACTTCACCCCTTAACTGTTTCAAAAAAATGGCTCTGAACGGCACTGCCACCGTTAGATACAACTTCAAAGCGTAGCTGTGTTTTATAGCAATGCCTTGAAACCCCTGTCAAGCGACAGTGCCGAGAAATGCCCGCAACTCAAGGTCTTGGGCAAAACTATTAAGTAATGTTAAAACTCAATGGAGTATTAACGCTTAATGGGTACTCGTTACGACGGTTGAATTAAAAGCCGGATCAGAACCTTTCAACGAGACGCTCTCGTCAATTGGATCGTTATGTAGCGCTACGGCCAGTACTTCATCTATCCACTGTACGGGACGGATATCAAGTGCCCCTTTAATATTTTCTGGCACTTCCTTGAGGTCTCGACGATTTTCCTCAGGAATTAAGACCGTCTTTATACCACCGCGACGGGCTGCCAGCAATTTCTCCTTTAACCCCCCAATGGGCATCACTTCGCCACGTAGGTTCACTTCGCCTGTCATGGCCACATCACAACGCACAGGGCGTTGAGTATAGGCAGAGACAATCGCGGTTACCATGGCAATGCCTGCACTTGGGCCATCTTTAGGCGTAGCACCTTCCGGAACGTGAATGTGCAAGTCTTCATTCTCAAACCGTTGCGGATCAATACCATACTCTTTTGCACGCGCCTTAACGACCGTTTGCGCCGCACTCACCGACTCTTTCATAACATCGCCCAGCGAGCCGGTTTTGTTGATACGTCCTTTGCCGGGCGTAACAACAGATTCGATATTCAGCAATTCGCCGCCAACCGATGTCCACGCTAGCCCTGTCACACGACCAACTTGATCTTCCTGCTCAGCCAACCCGTAGCTATAACGGCGCACGCCGGCATAGGCTTCAATATCTTCAGCTGCCAGTACTTGTTGAGCCTGCAGATGGCTACCCTGCTTACCACTCGCTGCCTGCTCGGCTTCTAAACGCTCGCGCAACACCTTACGGCAGACTTTGGCGATCTGACGCTCCAGCTCTCGCACCCCAGCTTCACGGGTGTAATAACGCACTAGTTCTAGCAGAGCATCATCATTGAGCGCCAGCTCTTCTGTTTTGAGGCCATTCGCTTCTTGCTGCTTCGGCAACAAATAGCGCCTAGCGATCGCTAGCTTTTCATCTTCGGTGTAACCCGGCAAACGAATGATTTCCATACGATCCAACAGCGGACCAGGAATATTCATTGAGTTAGCAGTACAGATAAATAGCGTTTCTGACAGATCGTAGTCCAACTCAAGGTAGTGATCACTAAAGCTATTATTTTGCTCAGGATCAAGCACCTCTAGCAGCGCTGATGCAGGGTCACCGCGGTGATCCATACCGAGTTTATCGACTTCATCCAATAAAAACAGTGGGTTCTTAACGCCAGCACGGCTCATCCGCTGCATTAACTTACCCGGCAACGAGCCAATGTAGGTGCGGCGATGACCGCGAATTTCAGATTCGTCACGTACGCCACCTAACGCCAGGCGAACATATTTACGATTCGTGGCCCGTGCGATAGATTGACCAAGAGAGGTTTTACCCACACCTGGTGGGCCCACCAAGCATAATACAGGCCCTTTCATCTTACGCACGCGCTTCTGTACTGCAAGATATTCAAGGATGCGTGCTTTGACTTCTTCTAAGCCGTAATGATCCTGATCCAGCACTTCTTGCGCTTTCACTAAGTCGTGCTTGACGCGGGTACGCTTCTTCCAAGGGACGGCTATTAGCCAGTCTAGGTAAGAGCGAACCACGGTAGCTTCGGCCGAGTTAGCAGCCATCATTTTCAGCTTACTAAGCTCTTGAGTAGCCTTTTCTGCCGCTTCTTTGGGCATTCCAGATGAAGCGATGGCTTGCTCGTATTTTTCGGCCTCATTTGGCACATTATCCAGCTCACCCATCTCTTTCTGGATGGCCTTCATCTGCTCATTGAGGTAATACTCGCGCTGGGTCTTTTCCATCTGCTCTTTCACACGTGAGCGGATGCGCTTTTCAACCTGCAGCAAATCAATTTCGGACTCAATCAGCGCCATTAAATGCTCAATGCGATCACGCACGCGATCCATTTCGAGCAACTCTTGCTTGTCGCCTATTTTTAATGACAAGTGCGCACAGATGGTATCGACCAACCGGCTCGGATCCTCAATTCCAGAAAGCGAATTGAGCACCTCGTTAGGCACTTTTTTGGACAGTTTGACGTATTGCTCAAATTGGTTGAGCAGCACACGTACCAGTGCTTCTTGTTCACGACTGGTTAGCGGCTCACTCTCGCGAGGCACCAAGTAAGCTTGGGTGTAGCCCGTTTCGTGCTCTTCAATATCAATAACATCAGCGCGAAAATTACCTTCAATCAGCACTTTTACAGTGCCATCAGGCAATTTTAGCAGTTGCATGATATCGGCCACGGTGCCCATGGCATAAAGATCAGCGTTATCGGGCTCATCCTGGGAGGCCTCACGCTGAGCCACCAGCAGCACACGTTTGTCGGCCTCCATCGCCGCTTCCAACGCTTGGATGGACTTCTCACGACCAACAAAAAGTGGAATAACCATTTGCGGGTACACAACCACGTCCCGCAAAGGCAACAGGGGTAGACATTGTGTCTGATCGGCGTTCTGCTGCATCGCAGACGTTCCTCAAAATCGGATGAGTACTTGAAAGGGTACTTAGCCAAGTACCTCACAGTATGAAAAGCATGGCGCTAGGGCGCTGAGCAGCTAGGCAAACATTTCATGAATAACTTATGAATAACAAGGGGTCGCCTAGGCGACCCCTTGGTTTGGCGCAAGCGGTAAAAGCTAGGCCGTGGCGTGCACGTCGGGACTAGCCGTCGGTGCCATCAACACGAGCGTCTTCCTGCTGCGAATAGATCAGTAGTGGCTCACTTTCACCTGCAATCACTGAACTATCAATCACCACTTTGCTAACACCTTCAAGCGAAGGAATCTCGTACATGGTGTCTAGCAGCACAGACTCAAGGATAGATCGCAAACCTCGCGCGCCAGTCTTACGCTCCATTGCCTTGGTAGCAACAGCACGCAGCGCTTCGTCTCTAAACTCGAGCGTCACATCTTCCATTTCAAAGAGCTTGGCGTACTGCTTAACCAGCGAGTTTTTAGGCTCGGTTAAGATCTGTACCAACGCATCTTCGTTTAGCTCCGTGAGCGTCGCAATCACGGGCAGACGTCCAACAAACTCAGGAATTAAACCAAATTTCACTAAATCATCTGGTTCTACGTCGGCCAGTAACTCACCTACACCACGTGAAGACTCTTTGCTCTTCACGCTAGCATTGAAACCAATGCCGCCTTTCTCAGCACGGTCACGGATAACTTTATCAAGACCCGCAAAAGCGCCACCCACAATAAACAGCATGTTGGCCGTATTGACCTGAACAAACTCTTGCTGGGGATGTTTACGACCACCCTGCGGCGGCACGGATGCTGTTGTGCCTTCAATCAACTTGAGTAGTGCCTGCTGGACACCCTCGCCCGACACATCACGTGTGATGGAAGGGTTATCAGACTTGCGCGAAATCTTATCGATTTCATCGATATAAACAATGCCTCGCTCAGCCTTTTCGACGTCGTAATCACACTTCTGCAGAAGCTTTTGGATGATGTTTTCAACATCCTCACCCACATAACCCGCTTCTGTCAGTGTAGTGGCATCGGCAATGGTAAAAGGTACATTCAATAACCGCGCCATGGTTTCCGCCAACAGTGTTTTACCACTACCGGTAGGACCAATGAGCAGAATATTTGATTTACCTAGTTCTACATCGCCTTCGCGCACTTCCGTCTTAAGACGCTTGTAGTGGTTATAAACCGCTACAGATAGCACCATTTTGGCGCGATCTTGTCCGATGACATAGTCGTCTAACGTATGACGTATTTCGCGAGGCGTAGGTAAACGCTCTTCATCGCTCTCGGCATCGGCTTCGAGAACTTCTTCGCGAATGATGTCATTACATAAGTCGACACACTCATCGCAGATATATACGGACGGGCCTGCAATTAGCTTACGTACTTCGTTTTGATTCTTACCACAAAACGAGCAGTATAAAAGCTTGCCACCTTCGTCCTTGCCTTTGCCGTCGGCCATTCGCGTACCTCTATCACTGCGGCGGCTTACGCCGCCGGAAAAGCTCGTTAGAAAAGCAGAATCCTACCACGCTATCAGGATGTAGGCCGCTTATCCAGCACTGCGTCAATCAAGCCATATTCTTGGGCTTTAGTGGCGCTCATAAAGTTGTCACGGTCAGTATCCCGAGCAACAGTATCAAGTTCTTGACCAGTATGATGGGCTAAAATCTGGTTCAGTTTTTCACGAATACCTAAAATCTCACGGGTGTGGATCTCGATATCAGACGCTTGGCCTTGATAGCCACCCAGCGGCTGGTGAATCATCACACGGGAATTAGGCAAACAATAACGCTTACCTGCTGCGCCTGCTGTCAGCAACAGTGCACCCATGCTAGCTGCTTGACCAATACATACGGTCGACACATCAGGCTTAATAAACTGCATGGTGTCGTAGATAGACATACCTGCCGTAACAGACCCACCAGGCGAATTAATGTAAAGGTGAATATCTTTATCAGGGTTCTCTGACTCAAGAAACAGCAGCTGCGCCACCACTAAGTTCGCCATGTAATCTTCAACTGGTCCAACCAGGAAAATAACACGCTCTTTTAGCAGGCGTGAGTAGATGTCATAGGCTCTTTCCCCTTTGGCGCTCTGCTCAACCACCATGGGCACTAAACCGCCGGCGTTTTGAATATCAAACTCACTCATTCGTGATTCCTTGCGTCCGGTAAGGGAAAGCGCACCCACATGGGATGCGCCACGCGATGAAGTTAAGCGCTAGCTTGTTCGCTTTCTTCAACACCTTCATCTTGCTCGGCCTGTTGCTGAGCCGCTGCCAATGCCTGCTGGTAAGACATTTCAACGTCTTTAACGTTCGTCTGCTCCAGCAGCTTATCAACAGCCTTCTCTTCCAGGATGGCAGACTTCACTTGGGTTTTGAGCTGCTCATTACCCATGTAGTATTCAACCACTTCGGAAGGATCCTGATACTGCTCTGCCAGCTCTTCAACCTTAGCCTTAATTGCATCATCATCAGCGTCTAACTCATTCGCCTTGATAACCTCGGCCAGCAGCAATCCTACCTGGACGCGGCCTTTCGCTTGCGCTTCGAAGAGTTCATTCGGCAGCTGGCTGACATCAAAGTCCTCGCCCAGACCGAACTGCTGTGCTGCCTGACGCTTCATGCCATCAGTTTCTTGCTGAACAAGCGCACTTGGCACAGGAATATCGTTCGCTTTTTTCAGCGCATCCAACACCTGCTGCTTAACACGGTTATCCACCGCTTGGGCCGCTTCGCGAGTCATGTTCTTTTTGATTTCAGCGCGGAATTTCTCTTCATCGCCATCGTCAACACCAAAGCGCGCAATAAACTCAGCGTCTACGGCCGGCAGCGTTTGGCTACTGACTTTATGAACGGTGACTTTAAAGGTGGCTTCCTGGCCTGCAAGATGCTCTGCTTGGTAATCTTCAGGGAAGGTAACAGTGATGGTTTTCTCATCACCCGCCTTCGCACCGATCAACTGCTCTTCAAAGCCTGGGATGAAGCTGTTGGAGCCAATAACTAAAGCATGGCCCTCAGCACTTCCACCTTCAAACGGCTCATCACCCAGGAAGCCCTGGAAGTCGATGGTAACTTGATCGCCATCAGCAGCAGCGGCGTCTACTTCTTCCCACGCAGCATTTTGCTTACGCAGTGTATCGATCATTTCGTCGACATCAGCATCGCTAACCGTCACTACCGGACGCTCAACTTCAGTGCCTTCGATAGACGCAAGCTCAACCTGCGGGTAGATTTCCATAACTGCCACAAACTCTAGGTCTTTGCCAGTTTGGTTTACTTTTGGCTCAATCTGGGGAAAACCGGCAGGATTAAGGCCTTCTTCCGTGATGGCACGCACATAGCGCTCACGCATCACTTCACCTACCACCTCATTGCGCACGCTGTCGCCATAGCGCTGACGAACTACAGCCATCGGCACTCGGCCTTGGCGAAAACCATTCAGGCGAACGTTTTTCGCGGTGTCTACTAAGCGAGCGCTGACGGCCTCGTCGATTTCGGCGGCCGGCACCTGAATAGTGATACGGCGTTCGATCTGGGAGGTCGTCTCGACGGAAACTTGCATGAATTGTCCTCTAGCGGCTGGGCGTTATGTTGATTGCGTAAAATAAGTACAAGGGGGCAATTTTAAGAACCCTAGCGCATCGTGGCAAGCGCCATGCTCGCAAGATGGGGGCATAACCCGCAAATACAAGGGTAATCACTAGCAAAACGACCATTTTAGGTCGTTTTTTGACCACAATGCAGTCAAAATTATTTTTAAACGTTAGATGAAGCCTTGTAGCCTGGCGATCACAGCTAAAATAGTGGCCTTTAATCGCGTTTTGCCCACCACAAAGAAACAGCATGAAATAGCAGACCACAGGTTGCTGCGTGGGAAATAAACACTTGCCAGCTAATCCAGTCAGTGAACAGACCATGCCATGCCCCCATTACCAGGGCACCCATCAGCAGCATAAATAGCAAGCGCTGACATAATTTCGGCAGCGCTTTTCGTGCGTCAACCGACAGCATTTTCCACTGAACAGCGGCAGCACCTACCACAATGGCTAGCGCAATAAGTAACAATGCCTGGCGTGTTTCATGCCCTTCTACCATGTAACGAGGTATCGCGGCCAACATCACAATACAAAGTCCGAGGGCAACGCTAATACGCTCTGGAGAAAAAGGGACTCGCTGCATGGCTAAGCAACCTTCAGTTGCTGAGACTCAATCCACTCTTCTACCCACGGAATAGCGGCGTCATCTGCCATAAAGGTTTCCATAGCATCCACTTCCAGCCGCTCACCTAAACGCGTCGCACCATGATCCTCTAATAACGCATCGAGCGCTCTTCCCGCTCCACAGAACGTATCTCCGTATGAGCTATCGCCCAACGCAATCAATCCATAGCGCAACGAGGTAAGCGAGGGACTTTTTTCCTGCAGCCCGCGCACAAAAGAAACAAAATTCCCTGGGTAATCTCCACTGCCCGTGGTTGATACACAAAACAGCGTAAGATCTTGGCTATTGGTCAAATCGTCAATCGTCGGCTGCTCAGAAATATCAACCTTGTAGCCAGCCTGCTCAAATAACGGCTTTACTTGCTCTGCGACATCTAGCGCGCCACCGTACATTGTACCGACTAGAATCGTTAGCGTTGGCATGGCCTACTCCTCTGCAATAGTGTCGCACTGTGCTTTGTTCAGTCGACAAATACCCGATGAATTTGGTCAAATATTAACACGACTCGCAAAAACGACACACGCCTTCTCATGGGGCACTATCAATCATTTAGTAGGAAATCTTATGCAGCAGCTCTTTGAAGCATGGATAACACCGATCATGGTCGGTGGCTTAATCGTGTTTATGTGCTTTATTATTTGGGACTTAGCTAAGAAATCCAACGCAGGGAAGTTCGGCACGATCATGCTTTTTGTCGTTCTGGGTGCTGGCATGCTGGGTTATGTCATTAAGGTAGTGATCACTTGGCTCATTGAAGGACGTGGACTTTAGTCCGAAATTAAAAAGGAGCACCCGAAGGTACTCCTTTTCATTTGCTACCATTCTGGGCATCAGCTCAGCACAACTGCTCGACACACTTAGCCACCGATCAGCGCGTTTAAACTTCCGCCACCCGCAAGTTAGCTGCTTGTATAACGCTCTACCTGCTGCTTTAGTTTTTGACCGGGACGAAAAGTAACAACGCGCCGTGCAGAAATGGGAATCTCTTCACCTGTCTTGGGGTTACGCCCCGGTCTTTCGCGCTTATCACGCAAATCGAAATTGCCGAAACCCGATAGCTTAACCTGCTCGTTTTCGCGCAAGCAGGCACGGATCTCTTCAAAAAAAGCCTCAACCATGGCTTTTGCTTCTCGCTTCGACAGCGCGAGCTCAGTGTGTAAATGTTCTGCTAGCTCTGCTTTGGTCAACGCACCCATAAGGCCCCCTCCATGTAGCAAACGCATTGCCAAGAACGTGATAAGCGTCGTGTCATGGCATTATTTAATTATTCACGTAACTATCCACCAAACCTAGTCGCAAATCCTATCCACAAATCCTATCCACGTAGCTCAGCATCTAATTCTGTTCGCACTTGCGATACGATAGAATCTACCAACAGGTTGATTTCATCGTCATTTAGCGTGCGTGATCCGTGCTGCCACGTCAAGCCCAATGCAATACTCTTACAACCATCAGCTACGCCCTTACCAGCATAGACATCAAATAGCTTAATGTCTTTTAAGTAATCGCCAGCTTGTGCTTTTGCACAATCAAGTAGCGCCTGAACCGGTATCTCTGCCTTAACAGTGAAAGCCAAGTCACGGCGAACTTCCGGATAACGTGACAGCGGCTCAAAAGCCGGGATGAGACCCTCGCTCAGCGCATCTAAGCGAACCTCAAACATGACGGCATCAACTTTCAGCCCTAGCTTAGCTCGTACCTGAGGATGCAAGGTGCCAATCCAACCGGCTGGCTGACCATTATGCAACAGCCTTGCTGTTTGCCCAGGATGTAGCGAAGGATGCTCACCCGGCTCAAAACGCCAAGCATCCAGCGCGCCACCAAGCGCCAGCAGGCTTTCTAAATCGCCTTTTAGATCGTAAAAATCGACTTGGGCTTTAGCCCCGCACCAACCTTCAGCTTCACGACCTCCGCATACCAGCGCTCCCATCATCGGGACTTGCGAAAGGTTGTCCAAATGGCCATTAAATACCAAGCCAGTTTCAAACAATCTGACACGGGTTTGCTGCCGGTTCAGGTTATGCTCAAGCGCACGCACTAAGCCAGGGAACAGACTGGCCCGCATCACCGACAGATCTGACGAAATCGGATTCGCCAACACTGGTGAAATAGCGTCCGGCAACATCACCGCCTGGAGATCAGGCGCAACAAAGCTGTAAGTTATCGCTTCCTGAAAACCGCGAGCTACCATTTGGTTACGCAGCTGGGCTTGGGTTAGCACCGCCTCGTTAGCCGGACGCAGTGCCAAACGCGCCGCAGGGCGCCGAACAGGCAGGTTGTTGTAACCATGAACCCTAGCAATCTCTTCAATGAGATCTTCTTCGATCGCCACATCAAAACGCCAGCTTGGCGCTGTGACTGACCAGCCATCTGCCTGCTTATCAACTGCAAGCCCTAAACGCTGCAGAATGTCAGTTACATCTTCAGCCGGCAGCCGCTTCGAAAGCGCGCTCTCTAAACGCGCCTCGCGCAATACAATGTTACGGGGTGCTGGCAGGTGTTCGTCACTGGACGACTCAGTAACAGGGCCAGCCTGACCACCACATATCTCCATTAGAAGCTGAGTGGCACGCTCAATCGCCACACTGGCAAGCGCCGGATCAACGCCACGTTCAAATCGATGTGATGCATCCGTATGGAGACCGTAAGAACGCGCCTGCCCTGCGATAGCCAGCGGCGTAAAATAGGCAGCTTCCAAGAAAATCGTATCGGTCTTCTCACTTACCCCTGAGTTCTCGCCCCCCATAACGCCTGCCATTGCTAGAGGACCTTCATCATCAGCAATAACCAGCGTTTCAGGTCTTAGCGCTACTTCCTGACCGTCCAATAAGGTCAGGCGCTCTTCATTACGCGCCAAGCGAACGGTAATACCGCCGTGAAGGTTGTAGCGATCAAACGCATGCAACGGCTGGCCTAGCTCCAGCATCACGTAGTTAGTCACATCAACGGCAGGGTCAATGGAACGAACACCGCTACGCCGGAGACGCTCTACCATCCACAGCGGGGTTTCGACGCTAATATCGACACCTTTAATAATGCGGCCCAGGTAGCGTGGGCACTGCTCCGGCGCTTCAATACGCGCTGAAAAAGTATCGTCAATACTGGCTTCAATGGCCGCAATCTCAGGCCCACTCACCGGAAGACGATTGAGCACACCCACTTCTCGAGCCAGCCCCTTGATACTTAGGCAGTCACCACGATTCGGCGTGAGATCAACCTCAATGGTCATGTCATCGAGCTGCATATACTCTCGAAAACTTAGACCTATCGGCGCAGAGGCGGGCAGCACAAAAATCCCAGGAGACGTCTCTTCCTCAAGGCCTAGCTCTGAGGCCGAGCAAATCATTCCGCGTGACTCAACACCACGCAATTTGGCTTTTTTGATCTTAAAGTCGCCCGGCAGAATGCCACCCACCTGAGCAAACGGAATTTTTTGACCAATATCGACATTGGCAGCGCCACAAACAACCTGCACAGGCTCACCGGTACCATCATTAACAGTACATACGTTGAGCTTATCAGCATCTGGGTGCTTCTCTTTAGTCAGCACCTCTGCAACCACTACGCCACTAAACGCGGACGCAACGGCCTCGATAGCATCGACCTCAAGGCCTGCCATGGTAATTTGATCAGCAATTGCCTGTGTATCAAGCTGCGGAGCCACCCAGTCACGCAGCCACTGTTCTGAAAATTTCATATTGATTCCCGTCGTTGGCAGCGGTCTTAGGTAAATTGGCGAAGAAAACGCAGATCGTTCTCAAAGAACAAACGTAGATCATTGACACCGTAGCGCAGCATCGCAAGCCGCTCGGCGCCCATACCAAACGCAAACCCTGTGTAGCGCTCAGTATCAATACCCGAATGCCTGAACACCTCGGGATGCACCATCCCACAGCCCATAACCTCCAACCAGCCGCTATGCGAGCAGACACGACAACCATCACCGCTACACATCACGCACTGAATATCGACCTCTGCGGAGGGCTCAGTGAATGGAAAGTAAGAGGGGCGGAAGCGCACTGAAAGATCATCGCGTTCAAAAAATGCTTGGAGAAAATCTTCAATAGTTCCCTTAAGATCTGCAAAGCTCACACCTTCGTCAACCAACAGACCTTCCACTTGGTGGAACATTGGGGTGTGGGTGAGATCTGAATCACTACGGTAGACACGACCAGGGCAAACAATACGGATCGGCGGCTCACTACTTTTCATGGTACGTACTTGAACTGGCGATGTGTGAGTACGTAACAAGCGTGTAGCATCGAAATAGAAGGTATCTGCCATACCACGCGCAGGGTGATGAGCGGGTATATTTAGCGCTTCGAAATTATGGTAGTCATCTTCAATTTCTGGCCCCACCGCCACATCGTAGCCAATCCTGGTAAACAAGCCTTCAATACGCTCAAGCGTGCGAGTGACGGGATGCAGGCCGCCATTCTCTTGACCGCGGCCAGGCAGTGTCACGTCAATTTTTTCAGCTGCCAAGCGAGCATTAAGCGCTTCGCTTTCAAGCTGCTGACGCCTTGTATCAATTTCAGCTGCCAGGGTCTGTTTCGCCTGATTAATTTGCTCACCGGCGGCAGGACGCTCTTCTGCTGATAGCTTTCCTAAGCCTTTCAACAAGGCCGTCACTTCGCCTTTTTTACCCAAGTAACGTACGCGCAACTCATCTAGAGCAGGGACACTTTGCGCCGCATGAATAGCATCGCGAGCCTCTGACACCAGAGCAGGAAGATGGTCCATCCGATTCACTCCGAATTAAGCGATTTCCATCTCTAAAGATGGCTGGCATGTTGAAGGTGACAAAAAAACAGGGGAAGAGCGGCTGCTCTTCCCCTGCATGGGTCACACTGAAATGACCTCTGACACGTCACACTGATCTAACTCAGTGTAATGTGACTTATTGGGCAGCCTTGGCTTTTTCCACGATAGCCGCAAATGCAGCTTTCTCGTGTACTGCCAGGTCGGCCAATACTTTGCGGTCAATTTCAATACCGGCTTTCTTCAGACCGCCAACAAAGCGGCTGTAAGACATGCCATTGATGCGCGCACCAGCGTTAATACGCTGAATCCACAAAGCGCGGAATTGACGCTTGCGGTTGCGGCGGTCACGGTAAGCATACTGACCGGCTTTGATAACAGCCTGCTTGGCTACGCGGAAAACACGCGAACGGGCTCCGTAGTAACCTTTAGCCTGCTTCAATACTTTTTTATGGCGACGACGGGCAACTACGCCACGCTTAACACGAGTCATAACACACTCCTGACTTTATGACTGAGGCTAAATGCACTCAGATAAGAAAATTCGACCTTACAGATTCGGCAGCATGCGCTGAATCAGCGCTTTGTCAGAAGCATGGATCTGCTTCATACCACGCAGCTGACGCTTACGCTTGGTCGACTTCTTGGTCAAGATGTGGCTACGGAAAGACTGCTTGTGCTTGAAGCCATTAGCGGTCTTTTTAAAGCGCTTAGCAGCGCCGCTGTTGCTTTTGATTTTCGGCATGAGAAAACTCCGCTCGATATTTTTTAGAAAACCCAGGGCCGATCAGCGCTTTCACGCTGACCCGTTAGCTTCGCCGTTGGATCACTTCTTCTTCGGGGCAATAATCATGATCATCTGGCGTCCTTCCATTTTCGGGAAAGACTCTACCGCTCCGATCTCTTCCAGGTCTGCCGCGATCCGTTCCATTAGCTTACGACCAATGTCCTGGTGCGCCATTTCACGACCACGGAAGCGCAATGTGACTTTGCCCTTATCACCACCTTCAAGAAAGCGCGTCAGGTTTTTAAGCTTGACCTGATAATCGCCTTCGTCGGTGCCAGGACGGAATTTGACTTCCTTGACCTGAATTTGCTTCTGCTTTTTCTTTTGAGCCGCTTTCTGCTTCTTCGTCTCAAAAACAAATTTGCCATAATCCATAATCTTACAAACGATTGGATCGGCATTCGAAATTTGCACGAGGTCTAAACCGGCAGCTTCTGCACGCTCAAGCGCTTCGGTGGTGGGCACAACACCCAACTGTTCACCTTCAGCATCGATCAAACGTACTTCTTCTTCGGTAATTCTCTCGTTCATTGGTGGGCGCTTGTCTTGTGGACGCCCGCGCTGATTGCTTCGCTTGATTGCTCCGTCTCCTTAGGCAATTGACGATGTCGCCAGGGCTGCTCGCTCTGCACTGCAACGTTCGATGAATTCATCGACTGTCATTGTGCCGAGGTTTTCGCCGCTGCGAGTTCGCACGGCCACTGAGTCAGCTTCGACTTCCTTATCTCCCACCACAAGGAGATAGGGAACTTTCTGTAACGTATGCTCACGGATTTTAAAGCCGATCTTCTCGTTCCTCAAGTCCGCTTTAACTCGTAAGCCATTTTTTTGCAGCCGTTGCTCCAACTCAAGCGCATAATCACGCTGCGCATCAGTAATGGTCATCAACACAGCTTGCTGAGGTGCCAACCATAGCGGCATCGCACCAGCATAGTGCTCGATTAGGATTCCCAAGAACCGTTCAAAAGAACCTAAGATAGCACGATGAAGCATCACTGGGGTCTTTCGTGTCCCATCTTCATCAACGTATTGCGCGCCTAAGCGCCCTGGCAAATTGAAATCTAACTGTAGAGTACCACATTGCCAAACACGATTCAGGCAATCACGCAGAGCGAATTCAATTTTCGGGCCATAAAAAGCCCCCTCTCCTGGCTGAAGCTCCCAATCAAGCCCCGTCGCATTGAGTGCAGCTTCAAGCCCCTGCTCTGCCCGATCCCACATCTCTGCTTCGCCAAGAAAGTCCTCAGGTCGAGTTGACAGCTTGAGTTCAACATCCTCGAAACCAAGCGTTTTATAAACTTGCAGGGTAAGCGCAATGAATGCTTCTGCTTCTGCCTGAATTTGACCTTCGGTACAAAAAATATGCGCATCATCTTGAGTAAAGCCACGAACGCGCATCAGACCATGCAATGAGCCCGATGGCTCATTCCGGTGGCAGCTACCAAATTCTGCTAGACGTAACGGTAAATCGCGGTAGCTTTTCAATCCCTGATTAAATACCTGTACATGACAGGGACAGTTCATAGGCTTAACAGCATACTCACGCTTTTCTGACTCAGTGGTAAACATGAGCTCACTGTAGTGACCCCAGTGGCCCGATTTCTTCCACAACGAAAGATCCACTACTTGCGGCGTTTTAATCTCTTGATAACCATGCGCTCGCTGAATTTTGCGCATGTAATCTTCTAGCGCCTGGTACATCGTCCAGCCATTGGGGTGCCAAAAAACCATGCCTGGCGCTTCTTCTTGCAAATGGAAAAGATCCATCTTGCGTGCCAATTTGCGATGATCTCGCTTTTCGGCCTCTTCTAGGCGCTTCAAATAAGCTTTGAGCTGCTTCTTATCGCCCCATGCTGTACCGTAAATACGTGTCAGCATCGGGTTTGAGGCATCTCCACGCCAATAGGCGCCAGCTAGCTTGGTTAGCTTGAAAGCTTTCAGGTGGCGCGTATTCGGCACGTGCGGCCCGCGACACATGTCCGTGTACTCTTCATGATGATACAAACGTATTGTTGCACCCTCAGGTATATCACGGACAATTTCCTGCTTGAACGTTTCGCCACGCTCAATAAACGTTTTCATCGCCTTGTCGCGATCAACGTACTCACGCACCACGTCGTAATCACGCTCAATAAGTGATTGCATGCGTTTTTCGATGGCTTCCAAGTCGTCAGGCGTGACCGACTTGCCGAAATCAATGTCGTAATAAAAACCATCGTCAATGACTGGCCCAATGGCCATTTTGGCATCAGGGTACAGTTGCTTAACCGCATGTCCAATCAAGTGAGCACAGGAATGGCGGATAATCTCAAGCCCTTCGGGATCACGGGCGGTAATTATCGCCACTTCAGCATCTTGCTCGATCAAGTCAGCAGCATCGACCAATACACCATCAATCTTGCCAGCCACACAGGCCTTGGCCAAACCAGGGCCAATGGATTCTGCGAGCTGCATGATAGAAAGTGGTGCTTCGAACGTTCTTTGGCTGCCATCCGGCAATGTTACTATGGGCATTAAGATATTCCTTGAGCGCAGTGGTGATCCATACCAAGGATCACATTTCGCTATCAATGATCGAGAGTATTAGGTGCTTTTTGAGGGTTGCCCAGCCTACCAGAATTTAGCAGGCCGTAAAATAAAACGGGAGGCATAAGCCTCCCGTTTCGTGCTTAAAGGGCATTAATCACTGGCACAATGGCCTAACCCTTTAATGTAAAGCGATGCGTGGCTTAGTTCCACTCATCCATTTCTACACGACGGTTTTGTGCGCGACCCGCATCGGTATCATTGCTAGCAACCGGGCGCTCTTCGCCGTAGCCAACAGCACGCATACGGTTAGCACCTACGCCACGTTGGGCAAGGTAAGCAGCAACGGATTCCGCACGACGCTGCGACAGATTTTTATTGTACTGATCAGCACCGCGAGAGTCAGTGTGACCTTCAATGCTCACACGCACATCAGGATTATTGACCAGGCGCTCTGCAACACCGTCCAGAACACCTCGTGCTTGGGCAGTTAGCTGTGCAGAATCAAACTCAAAGTTTACGTCCTGCAACACAACGCTGTCAGGGCAACCTAGTGAGTTAACTGCAACACCTGCAGGAGTATTGGGGCACTGATCGCGATAATCCGGCACGCCGTCGTTATCAGAATCGAGTGGGCAGCCATTTGCGTTAACAGCTACACCAGCAGGCGTTCCCGGGCACTGATCACGGTAATCTGGCACGCCGTCACCATCGGAGTCCAGCGGGCAGCCTTCAGCATCCACTGCAACGCCTGCGGGCACTTCACCATAGCTTGGGCACTGCGGTGCTACTGGCTCAGGCGTACGGTCTGCACATAGCAGGCCACCGATCGCTGCACCAGCAGTTGCGCCAATAGCGGTATTTTCATCTTCGTCAGAATTGCCGCTCGTTGCGTAAGCAATACTGCCGCCGATAACACTGCCTGCCAATCCGCAAACGAAGGGATGTTGATACCAATCGCGATCGCTACTTGCGCTGGTTTGGCCAGATGATTGTGATGCTGAGCTGGCACAGCCTGATAAACCCACTACCAGTGCAGAACCGATTAGCAAGCCAGTCGTTGATTTTTTCATGCAAGACTCCTTCTTGATCCAATGCTGACATGGTCAAAAGACCAAATCTATCCCAATGCTTCTAATTCGCGAGAGCATCCATTTTTCGCTGCTCAGTACCATGGCAATATTGTGCTTTCACCATATGTCTGAACGTTTGCCTATGATTAACGTTTAATCACCAGAAGGCAACAATGCCGAGATATCAACTTCTTGCCAATACCGACATTTTCAGCATAGCAAAATTGACGCCATAAGCGTCAAAAAACATAGGTTATCGTACTTATAGCCCCCTATGCTCGTTAAACAGGGTTAATGAAGACCCATAGATCCTTTGGACCTCCACTCAATTACCTTTTTTGCTGCCTCAAGTACGGCTGGACGCATATCGTCCTCAACAGCAATACGCTCTTTATCTTCTTGCATTCGCTCTCGTGGCGTCAATTGCTTACGTGCGGAGTGAGTTTTTAAATGCCGAGTACGATTGTACACCTCTGCAAACGCTTGAAAGTCTGGACGCTCTGTTAGGCTAGAATCAATAATCTCAAGCAACACTTTGCATCGCCAAGCCCCTTCTGTAATGTCGACTTGCTCTTGCACCAGCGCGCTAACGACAAAATCAAGATTTTCCAGGCTGTTTTGATGGGCACGACGCTCTTCGTCCAGCCGAAACGCTTCTCGACGCTTAACCTCTTGGCGAAGTTTATAGGCATAAAAACCAAGGGCTGCAACGACAATAATTGCAACGATGAATAACAACAACGCTCCTGTGGAACTCATAACGCTCCTTTCACAACGGAGAGGTAGAAAGCTTGACGATAATTGTACACCCTATTTCCCCAACGATACCACTTTCACAATTTTTTCATCTTTGTTACAGCACAACAACAAATAGCCTCTATTGTTTTTGACTCAGCAAAACCTCTAGTTACCACCTTACGTCAAGAGAACCCGAGATGACTTTAGATCATTCACCTCATTAAGATACTGATTATAAGGATATTTCCAACACCAAACAGCCCACCCCATACACAAGGTCAAGGCAACCGCTCCAGCGGTATGTAACAGAGCCAGCCATAGTGGAAGCCACAACAACACATTAGCAATGCCAAGCGCGACTTGGGCAAAATAAGCAATTACCACCAAGGTGAGCGCTCGCCCGACAGACGCAGCCGTACGATATCGCCACCATAGCGCCAACAAGACAATACCGAGTGCAAGCGCTCCAATACGATGCATAACGTGAATTGCAGTACGTGCATCGGCATGTAGCTGGCCATGTAAATAATTAGGGCCGACCGTTTGTGTTAGGTGGAAGCCTTCACTTATATCCATTTCTGGCCACCACTGCGTATTGCAGGTCGGGAATCCTTGGCAGGCAATACCTGCATAATTGCTGGATACCCAGCCACCTAAAGCAAGCTGCACAACTAATATCAACACGCCGATTACCCAGAGCGCATTAGCACTCTTAAATGGAGAGGTATAACGTGTGGAAAAAGAAGCATGGTCGATAGAGGTAGGTACAGGCCTTGTCAAGCTGAGCCGAATTCGCAGATGCACCCAAAAAAACAGCATCAGCACACTTAGCCCACCCAACAAATGCAAAGTAACCACTTGTGGCCAAAGCTTTAGCGTCACTGTAAAAGCGCCAAACGCGCCTTGAAGCAGAATAACAACGAGCAAGGCAATACTTACTTTCCATGGAAACCCTGGACGCTTGCGCAATGAAAAACCTAGCGCCACTACGCTTAGAACGATAAGCCCTAAAAAACTTGCTACATACCGATGAGCCATCTCTACCCATGCTTTAAAAGGCACAAGAGGTACATCAGGATGTTGTAGAGCAGCATGCTCGGCATCAGGGACTAACAGCCGCCCATAACAGCCGGGCCAGTCTGGGCACCCCAAACCAGCGTCAACTAAGCGCGTCCATGCGCCAACTAGAATCACTAACGCTGTAAGCACAGTGCCGACCAAGGTTAAACGTTTCAGCCATTGTAAGCGCCGCTCAGTAGAATATGGCACGTTGCTTCCTTACGACCTGCGAGGTCGAGCATGCAGAGTAACGGTATATTGTTTGCTATAGCGGATTAACCTTAAACAAATGACGTATATCATCGAGAATATCAGCTGCTGGCACTGCATTATTAAATGACAACGCTGGCCTGCCGAAAGGATCCATTAGCCAGACGCTATTTTCTTCTCGCCATGCAGGTTCTGCCAGCCAACGACTAACCTTTTCACCTGGAAGCTCTTGTGCACTCCCGCCTATTCGTAGTCGCTCTAACCGAGGAGCTTCTCGACCCAACGCTCGATGCAGACGCCACAATTCATCCATGCGCTCATCACAGAGAGAAGTACAGTCAAACACGAGTGTCCACGCATCATTTTTTTCGGGTTGAGCGCTCAGAGGCCAATCATCTAGTGCGGGCACGCTGACATGCACTTGACCATGGGCAGTATCTTCACTAGGTATGCCTATTTGCCATGTCAACATCATCCACGCAGTAACAATAGGCGCCGCGAATGCTGCAAATATCAGCAACAACTTAACTCGCGGATAACGAACTGGCTGGCGTTGCTCCATGCTTTTCCCCTCAGCAACCTGTAAGGCTATCTTTTGTAAGACTATCTTTGCGCAGGCGACGTCCCCCCAACACCATGACCACTGTCGCAGCAAGTGCCAACCCCCACCATTGAAAAGCATAGCCAAGATGGCGACTAGGAGGCATCACGCTAGCTTCCCACCAGGGCGTAAACACCCCCTCACCCTGGTCAGCATGTAGCCAGCCGGTGTAAGTGAAGGCCGGCAATGTTGATTCCCACGGGGTTAAACTGATCTGCTGCAGCCTTACCCCTTCCTTGTTTTTGCCATATAGCGGTCCACCGGATCGCGCAACCTGCCACTCGCCTGAAACGGATACGCTGCCCTCTGGAGTATCCGCTTGCGGCGCCGCCCTACTTGGCCCTGTCTCAATAAATCCCCGCTGAATAAGCCACAACTGATCAAAACTGTCTCGGAAAGGGGTTAACACAGCCACGCCCAGACGCCCATCTACAATGCGGTTATCCAGATAAAGCGTGTGATTAGCGAGGTACTCTCCTTGCAAATGCAGCTCAGATCCATCTTCTGGCATAGCAGTAGGCGATTTGACCAAAGGCGCTGCCTGACGAGCGGCTAACAAAACTCGCTTGTCAGCGGCACGCTCCCACTGCCATAGTCCTAGGAAGATACCTAGCGAAACTAATACGCCCCAAAACACACACCAGACGTATAGACGTTGCGACCCAAAAGAGGTTTTCGTCATGTGGTTAAAGCTGCTCATTGGCCTAGTTTTTATTGGAATAGTCGCTAGTTTAGCGGCTGGCGCAGGTTTTTTATTAAAGGATGACAGCAGCTCGCGACGGCTACTAGCATCCCTTAAATGGCGCATTGGGTTAACATGTCTACTCATGGCCTTATTAGTGTTTGGCTTCTGGTCGGGAGATTTAGGCTAATTGATTAGAAAACGTATACAAAAATAAATAACCCAACCCATACAACATCTACAAAGTGCCAATACCAACAAGATGCTTCAAAACCAAAATGATGATCTTGGGCAAAGTGCCCTTTATGTATACGTATCAGCATACTGGTTAAAATTAACGTACCTATAATGACATGAACGCCGTGAAAGCCCGTTAGAATAAAGAAAGTAGCGCCGAAGATTCCTGCCTCAAGCGTAATACCATAATGGTTATACGCTTCATAATATTCGACGCCCTGAATCATAATAAAACAGCAGCCCAGCAATACAGTACCTGCCAGCCAGTTTCTGCACGTCTTACGCTCGCCTAATTTCAAAGCTTCATGTGCAACCGTCAAAGTAATGCTCGACGTTACCAAAATTAGTGTATTGACGAGCGGCAATTGCCATGGACTTAAGACACTATCCGGGCCAGCCACCGACGAATCAGGAGGGTTTAACAACGGCCACTGAGCGACAAAATCAGGCCAAAGTAACGCAGAAACACCTTTTGCTCCTTCACCACCTAACCAGGGTATAGCAAACGTTCTAACGTAAAATAAGGCGCCAAAAAATGCGGCAAAAAACATCACTTCCGAAAAAATAAACCAGCCCATCCCCCATCGAAACGAGCGATCCATTTGGGCATCGTACAATCCGCTCATTGACTCGTGAATAACATCTCTGAACCAAAAGCCCATGACGGTAATTACACAAGCCATACCGATTAGCATGAACGGGGTACCCGTGTCGTACACAAGCTTAATTCCTGTACCCACCATCATAGCCCCGAGCGCCAGCGAGCCTAGAATAGGCCATCGACTCTTTGCAGGAACATAGTAGCCGCCACTCATATCGAATCCCCTATCGTTTTGTTGTCATTCTTCGAGATGTCTTTTACTAAGTGATGAACCGGGTACAAGGTATACACCAGCGTTATCGTATTAATATCCTCAGGAAGGTCACGCGCTAGCTGGAATATCAGAGGAATCGTCAAGCGCTCATCCCCTTGAAGCTGCTGCTCTTGGAAACAGAAACAGCTTATTTTTCTTAAATGCGTCGTAGCACTTGAAGGAGAGACGCTAGGTACAGCTCGCCCCCAACTTTCGACATGACTGTTGTTGGTAAACGTAAAATCAACTTCAGCTGTTTGGCCTGGGTGGACACGCATTTGGCGGTTTTCGACGCTCATTCGCCATGGTAACCCCGCGCCACCTCGGGTAATGAACTGCACGGTGATATAGCGGGACTGATCAACTTCTTCATGAATAATGGCTTTAGCCGTGGTATCCACTTTGCCATTAAGGCCCGTCACACTACAAAACACGTCATAAAGAGGGACCAGTGCGAATGCAAAGGCAAACATCCCAATTAACGCCGCTACTGTACGAATGACTGTCCGTTTAACCCCAACTGATTGCACCGTATCATTGACTGCCATATATCCCCCTAGACCATTCACTGATGGACAGCTAATTAGTCATGATGATGGGTACGGTTAAATACTGGCGGTGTTTCAAAGGTGTGCAACGGTGCCGGACTGGGGACGCTCCACTCTAGGTCTTCTGCGCCTTCCCAAGCTTTTGCAGGTGCTTTTTTACCTCCTCTTACACACATCACCACAACCAATACAAACATCAGCTGTGACGCTCCAAAAAAGAAGGCACCAATGCTGGAGAGCAAATTAAAATCTGCAAATTGTAATGCATAGTCGGGAATACGCCTTGGCATGCCCGCCAAGCCTGCGAAATGCATAGGGAAAAACGTTAGATTAACGCCAACAATAGAGCACCAGAAATGGCATTGAGCAAGTCGCTCGTTAGGATAATAACCTGTCCATTTGGGTAGCCAATAATAGACACCAGCCATAATGGCAAAAATAGCACCGGGTACTAGCACATAATGAAAATGCGCTACGACAAAATAGGTATCGTGGTATTGGAAATCCGCAGGTGCAATGGCCAACATTAGTCCTGAGAAACCGCCGATGGTGAATAGAACCACGAAAGCCAAAGCAAACAGCATGGGCGGTTCAAAACTGATCGAGCCACGAAACAGCGTGGTCACCCAATTAAATACTTTCACGCCTGTGGGCACGGCGATCAGCATGGTCGAGTACATGAAAAATAGCTCCGCTGTTAGCGGAAGACCGACGATAAACATATGGTGTGCCCACACTAAAAATGACAGCAGCGCGATAGCTGCCGTGGCATACACCATAGACGCGTATCCAAACAACGGCTTACGCGCGAAGGTAGGAATAATGGCTGAGACAATACCAAAAGCCGGCAAAATCATGATGTAAACTTCAGGATGGCCAAAGAACCAAAATAAGTGCTGGAAAAGCACTGGATCGCCGCCGCCCGCAGCGTCAAAGAAACTGGTACCGAAGTTAATATCCATCAGCATCATGGTAATAACGCCCGCTAGTACAGGCATTACCGCAATCAATAGAAAAGCCGTAATTAACCATGTCCATACGAACAGCGGCATATCCATCATGCGCATTCCAGGTGCGCGCATATTCAGAATGGTCGCAATAATATTTATAGCCCCAAGAATCGAGCTAATACCTGCAATGTGCAGAGCTAAAATAAAGAATGTTGTGGAGGCAGGTGCGTAAGTCGTCGATAACGGCGCATAAAATGTCCAGCCAAAATTAGGCCCACCGCCCGGCATGAATAGCGTAGAAAGTAGCAATGTAAACGCCACCGGAAGCAGCCAGAAACTAAAGTTATTAAGCCTGGGCAGCGCCATATCCGGCGCACCAATCTGAAGCGGAATCATCCAATTGGCTAGCCCAGTAAACGCTGGCATTACCGCAGCAAACACCATGATTAATCCATGCATGGTGGTCATTTGGTTGAAAAATTCTGGCTCTATAAGCTGCAAACCAGGTTGAAATAGCTCGGCTCTCACTACTAGGGCAAATATGCCTCCAACAAAAAACATGGTGAGAGAAAAGATCAGGTACAGAGAACCAATTTCTTTATGGTTGGTTGTCAGAACCCATCGCAGTATCCCTTTGGGCTGAGCCGCATGGTCGTGATGAGAATGACCGCCAGCCGCTGCAGTAGAGCTATGTTGCAGCGAGTGTTGAGGAGGTAGTTTGGGCGCCATGAGCATCTCCGCCTGATTTATTGTTAGTACCTTGAATTATTGTGCAATACGTTCGGCCACCGTAGCTGGCTGCACCACATCACCTGTCTCATTGCCCCAAGCATTACGGGTATAAGTAACAACAGCGGCTATTTCGACAGGATTTAACGTACTGCGGAATGCCGGCATAGCAGCGCCAGAAACACCGTTAATAACCCGATTCAGGTGCCAATCTAAATCACTAATCAGTTGATTATTGTTGGCTAGTGCAGGAAATGCGGGTGGCGCCCCCTGACCTTCGCTTTGGTGACAGGCAGAACAGATAGTCTGATAAACGGTCTCTCCCCTCGCCATCAAATCCTCCATTTCCCACTCCCGGTCAACCCCCATAGCCTCTTGCTCTGCGGCTTCTTTACGTTCTGCCAACCATGCTTCGAACTCTTCTTCTTCCATCGCATGCACAACCACTGGCATAAACCCGTGGTTAACGCCGCAAAGCTCGGCACACTGGCCACGATAGATGCCCGGTTCATTAATTTTCACCCAGTTCTCATTGATGAACCCAGGAATCGTATCCTGCTTAACGGCTAGTTCAGGCACCCACCAAGAGTGAATAACGTCATCTGACGTCATTAAAAAACGCACTTTACGATTGATCGGCAGTACCAATGGCTCATCTACGTCTAACAAATAGTGCTCATCTCTCGCTTTTTCTCCACGAATTTGTTCAGTTGGTGTACTCATATTTGATGTAAACGCAACATCTTCACCAAGGTACTCGTAGCGCCAGCGCCATTGTTGGCCAGTAATCATCACATCTAGATCAGCTTCTGAAGCGTCGTACATACTCTTCAACGTCGCCGTTGCGGGCACGGCCATTCCAACCAAAATCAGAATAGGAATAGCGGTCCAAAGAATTTCTACGGAGGTGTGCTCATGAAAATTCGCCGCTTTTTCCCCTTTTGAGTGTCTGTATTTAAATAGTGAGTAAAACATCACCCCAAACACAATCACCCCAATGACCACGCATACCCAAAAAATCGCCATATGCAGACCAAAAATATCTTGGCTGATATCGGTGACCCCAACAGGCATATTCCAGCTATTAGCATGAGCTTGAGTGATACTGAAGGCACTGGTAATGGTTAGCAGCCATTGCCACGATAGATGCATAGGAACCTCCGTTATTATTGTTGTTCTCGCCAACCTTTTTATTAGGTCAGGATTAACTGATTAACGTCAGTATAGAAAACATGTGGCATTCGTCACGAACAACTATCGTGAGGTGTATCAACGCTTCATCGCGACGCAATCACTGCAATCCCGACCAAGATCAGAACAAATACGAGCGTGATTACAATTCCCGTCACAATAAAGGCCGCGGGGTTACCGCTAGAAAAATCCTGTTGCCGCTTGAGGTCATTTTGTACGCCTAGCAGTGCTGACAGTACTGATTTAACGACTGACCACATTGCGCCTCTCCTCGTTATCACGTATTGCGTCGCCTGAATGAACAACTCTTCTGCAGAGCTTTAGCTATAGTTGAAGATAGGAGAACCTGTGAAGAATGCCTCACAAATTGAAAAACTCGATAGGAACCTACTATGGACCATACAAACAAAAAGCAGCCCTCATCCATCAACGACACGAACCAAAATATCGCAGCTTGGTGGCAGCATTACTGCCTATTGAGTACCATGCCAATGGTGCGTTGTCAGATTGCGTGGCTTGAGAGCGTGACAGAAGCCATGCAGCTGGAAGCTGAGCTTTTCCAAGCTATCGCTAAAAGTAGCGAAAAACTGACGATATGCCTGACTGATGGCAAAGAAAATTGCAGCGCTAAGGAACTCACTGAGCATTACCAAGAAATGGTCAAAACGCTTACCGATGCTAATCTTGAGCGTTTTGCTAAGGTATCTCAGCTTTCCCATGAGTTTCGACGTAGTCTTTGGGAAGAAATCTAACAAATCTAACAATTTGGGATTAAGCTTGCGACTTACAGTCGTGCCATTCACACTACGCACGCTTTGCTAAGAGCAGCTTTTGACTGGTGATGGAGCCTAATATGCCCAAATGTCGTGGATTTATTTCGTTGTTCTCGTTAATAACCGTGGTCTTAGTATCGTTGACTGGCTGCACAACTTACACTTGGCCGGATGGCTCGCAAGAGACTGTGCTTGGCGTGCCCCCAGAAGAAGAAAACCGGCGTTATGAAGAGCAGCGTGCCGACGGAGTACGCTATCGCGTGCCAGGTAAAATACCTGAAGAGCAAACGCAATGACCTTCTTCGATCTGGCTTCTCTTTAAACGGTGTTATTAACGTTATCTTCGTTTTGTAGATGCCGTTGCTTGAGCGGTAATTGGATCTTCTGGCCAGGGGTGTTTAGGGTAGCGGCCACGCATCTCTTTACGCACCTCTGGGTAGCCATTCAACCAAAAACTGCGTAAATCCTGAGTAACTTGAAGCGGCCTTTTTGCCGGTGAAAGCAGATGAATGACAACCGGCACATGACCGTCCGCAACGGCGGGAGTATCCTGCCAGCCAAACGCTTCCTGTAACTTCAAAGCAAGCACTGGCGGCCTTCCTGTTAGGCAGGGCTCATAATCAATGGCTGCTCGATTACCGCTAGGAGCCGTTATTGTCGATGGTGTTAAACGCTCAAAATGGGTTTGCTCATCCCAACTGAGCGTTGCCATTAAGTAGGTATGGAATGGCATTTTTTCTAGCTGACTGAAGCGTGTTATACCCGTCATGTAAGGTGCCAGCCATACATCCAAACTGTCTAATAGCGCGTTTTCTGACCAGTCAGGCCATACGTTAGAATAAATACTCGCCACTAGCGCCATTCGCCCCTGTAATTGCTTAACCTTGCCATTAAAAAGCGCCGCAGGGCGTTGCTTTAATGCGCACAGCAACGCCTGTTGGACAGCCTCTCCAGATAACTCCGCTAAGGGCCGACTTGCCAACACAAGTTCACCATGGCGCTGAACAGCTTCACCAAGAAGCTTTCCTTGGGCATCTGACCAAGTAACACGCTCCTCCCACTGTTGAGTTGCCGGGTAAAGGTCAATAAGCGCTGCCTGCGTAATCGGTTCTGCCAGGTAAATTGCTGCCTCACTGCTGGCACTCTCTACGCTAACAGCGACGATAAATGCTTCATTCGCTAGGGGGTGGCTAATGGAAAGCGTGGCGGTTTTGCCATTGGCCAGCTTGAACCGACCTGGACTGATGAATTGACCAACGCGATCCGGGTAAGCCATCGCCAGCAGATAGCTAAGCGGCTCAAGCGGTAGCTTATGTGGAATCTGAAGGCTAGCCATGTCCATAAGGCGCTTGGTTTCTCGTTGCCATTGAGGAAATCGCCAGGGTTGGCTGAGCCGCTGAGCCAGCGCATCTCTTAGCGAGCCACTAACACGCTCTCTACCCTCTAGCAGAGCTGCTAAAGCACAGGCGAGCGGTAATGCATCCAATGACACTGCCTTTGACAGCATGACCGCTAAACGAGGTTCAAGCGGCCAACGCGCACTTTGCTTACCTAATGGTGTTAATAAACCCGCTGCATCAAGAACACCAAGCTGACGAAGCAAAGCCTGGCTACTTTGCCATGCACCGTTAGGCGGTGGTGTCATCCAAATTAACTCTTCAGGCGAACGCGCTCCCCATACGGCAACCTCAAGCGCAAGTTTTGATAAATCAGCTTGGGCAATCTCAGGTTCACCGTAAGCAACCAGTGGCTGCTCTTGAGACCATAAGCGATAACATACACCCGGCTGCTGCCGCCCTGCACGACCACGACGTTGATCAGCGCTGGCACGATTGACACGCCGGGTAGTTAGTCGAGTGAGCCCAGTTCGCGGCTGAAACAACGGCACACGCTCCAAGCCAGCGTCAATAACCACATTAACGCCATCAACTGTCACACTGGATTCCGCAATGGCGGTTGATACAATCACCCGCTGGCGAGTTTCGTGTAACTTCAATGCAGCTTGTTGCGCCTCGATAGGCATGCCGCCATGTAAAGCGCGCACCTCAATATCAAAGGTGCTATTTTCCAGCATTTGCACTAGCCGAGTTATCTCTGCCACCCCAGGTAAAATCACCAACACGCCGCGGCTACCGGCATTCGCTAAGGCTTCGGTTACCACTCGGTAAGCGGCAGCGTCTAACGCTTCCTCGCTACTAAAAGGGCGATAATACGTTTCAATTGGGAATTCACGCCCCGTACTTTCAATCACGGATGTATCGCTGCCCAATACGCTTTTTAAAGCAGCAACATCTAACGTCGCAGACATCACCATCAGTCGTAAGTCATCGCGAATGCTTTGCTGAATATCCAGCGATAGCGCCAGCCCAAGATCTGCTTCTATGCTGCGCTCATGAAACTCATCGAAGATGATACCGGCGACGCCTTCGAGCAACGGATCATCTTGCAACATACGCGTCAGGACGCCCTGGGTGACCACCTCCAAGCGTGTGTGCGGCCCCACTTTGCTGTCCCCTCGCATACGATAGCCAACCGTCTTACCGACAGGCTCATCAAGCTGCGCGGCCATAAAGCTTGCCGCCAAACGAGCCGCTACCCGCCGAGGCTCTAACAACACTATCTTCTGGCCCTGCGCCCATTGGCTGTTAAGCAAGGTCAGCGGAACGCGGGTTGTCTTACCCGCCCCTGGCTGGGCGATTAAGATTAAGCGGTTATGTTCAGAGAGAGCCGCCTGAATCTGCTTGAGGTGCTGTTCAATGGGAAGCGTAGACATCGCCAATATGGGCATAGCAGCTAAACTGATGAGTCGTTTGATAAATGCGACGCTGAAATACCGCATCCTTTCAAAATAACATGCTCAAGAAAACGGCAAATAGACTCGAAATCCGTTTCGCTGAGCACTTCAGTCCCTAATATCCCCGTTACCTGCGCACTGTATTCCGTGTAATGCTGGGTAGCCGACCAAATCAAGAATATAAGCCAGCGTGGATCGACATCATCCATTTTCCCTAGCTGAGACCACTGGTGAATAATTTCTGCACGGGAAGCTACCCACTCTTTCAGCTCACCAGAGAGGTAATTACTCAAGAAAGGCGCACCCGCCAAAATCTCGGCGGCAAATAGCTTTGAACCTTCGGGGTAACGCTGACCCAGCATCATCTTGGTGCGAATAAAATCGCTTAATACCTTAGCTGGATCACTTTCAGGTGTTATATCTTCAAGTACCGCATTCCACCGGTTCATCATTCGATTAAGCAGTCGTACATAAAGCAGCTGCTTACTGCCCATGTAATAGAGAATATTCGCCTTAGGAAGACCTGCTATATCGGCGATGGCCTGAAGGCTGGCACCACGATAACCATGTTGAGAAAACACCTGCTCCGCAGCGCTCAGTATGGTCTGTTCAATGCGATCTCTGCTGGCATTTTCATGGTTAGCGGTATCCGCTGTCATTGATTAAGCTCCTTTAATAAGCGCTTTTGATAAGCACCAATGGTCAGCCCATGGGACTTATTACATATAATTGGTTTATCGACGCCGGCCGTGTAAGTGCACAGACAGCCGCATTAGCAACAAATTCTTGCAAGGTGCGCTCTTTTGTCTCAAGCTAAACAATATTGACCGATCGGTCAGAACAATCATAACGGAGTTTGGCATGGCTACGATTGAGTTCCTGCTCAACGGCACCCCCAAGCAGTGTCATGTACCCCCTGACACCAGCATTCTAACGCTGTTGCGTGATCATTTGGGCATCACTGGCACAAAAGAGGGCTGCGCATCGGGTGATTGTGGCGCTTGTACAGTCGCAATCAACAATCCAAGCGACACGCAAAGCCGCTTTTTAAGCGTCAACGCGTGTATTACCCCGGCTCATCAACTTCACGGTCAGCACGTTATTACCGTTGAAGGGCTTGCGACTGAAGGCAACTTGCACCCAGCTCAACGCGCAATGATCGAGTGCCATGGCAGCCAGTGCGGATTTTGCACACCAGGAATTGTCATGTCCTTGTTCACCTTGCATGCCAACCAACAGCAGCGCCCCTCACCTCTTACACCAGAAACACTGGAAGCCGCATTAGGTGGAAATTTATGCCGCTGCACGGGATACCGACCGATTCGTGACGCCGCATTGAGTATGCAAGATTTCTCTTGGGAAGCACCGCAGTGGTTCGATGCGTCTCAGCCAGCCAGTCACCCGCTTCATGTGCCGGAGTCAACCGCAAAGAGTGAGCCACTGTTCGTACAGCCAACCACCTTGGCTGAGTTGGCCGACGCAAGATATCGCTATCCTGATGCACGCCTTGTGGCTGGCGCAACAGATCTATGGCTGGAAAGCACTCAGCGCCTTACCGCACTGAACCAGCTTATTGATACCACTCGCGTGGCTGAATTGCGCCAAATTGAAGAGGCGACATTCCAAGCTCAACCAGGTTGGTGGGTAGGCGCCGGGGTTACGTACTCGCAACTTGAGCCCTTATTAAGCAGTCACTTTCCTGCGTTTGCACACCTCCTTCACAGGCTCGGCTCCCAACAAGTTCGTAACCGGGGAACGCTCGGCGGAAACATCGCCAACGCTTCGCCAATAGGAGATACGCCACCTGTACTACTGGCGCTCAATGCGTGGGTAGAACTTACCAGCCATGTCGGTACTCGCCAGCTGTTGCTAAGTGATTTTTTTATCGACTATAAAAAAACAGCGCTGGCTGCTGATGAAGTCATCAGTCGTATTTTTATACCTCAACTGGCTGAATCAGCCACACTAAGGGTCTGGAAGCTTTCTAAACGACGCGAGGATGACATAACGGCGGTATTAGGTGCGTTTTGCTACCGTGTTAATCAGGGTGTGATGGAGGATGTTCGCATTGCCTTTGGCGGTATGGCTGCAACTCCCAAGCGAGCTAGTCAAACAGAAGCTGCGCTAGAGGGCCAGCCCGTTTCCAAAGCTAGCTTTCAAGCAGCCCAGCAAGCCCTTGCTGAAGAGTTTCAGCCAATGAGCGATGTACGGGGTAGCCAATACTACCGAGAACAAGCCGCTCTCAACCTATTAGAACGCCTCTACTTATCGCTTTCGTCACCCAACCAGGAGGTGATGCTCCATGCGTACGCTCACTAAACTTGATGGCGACAGCAGCCGAGCTCGTCGAGAGTTACATGACCACATCCAAGGGTCAGGCCCACTTGCCCGCCATACTGTCGATAGCCACGGTCAGCGCCAAGCAGGCACCGCTAGCTTCCATGAAAGCGCTGAAAAACACGTTACCGGCAAGGCCGCCTACATTGATGACCTCAAAGCACCGGCAGATGCCCTGCATGTAGCTCTGGGGCTATCTCCTGTCGCACACGGCACATTGACCGCGCTTGATCTCGAAGCAGTTAAACAAGCGCCTGGCGTTGTCGATGTCATCACTTTTCACGACGTGCCCGGTCATACGGATATCGGCCCTGTCTTTCCAGGCGACCCCATTTTTGTTGATCAAGAAATTAGCTACGCAGGCCAGTGTATTTTCGCCGTTGCGGCTACCTCGCTTCAGGCTGCTCGCCGAGCGGTAACGCTGGCCCAGTTAAGTATTGATGAACAACCAGCGAGCCTCGACCCTGTTGCTTCTGCCGAACGCAATGATGTGGTTCGCCCTACACATGTTCAAGAGCGAGGCGATTGGCAAGCGGAACTGCGCCAAGCCGAGCAAACGGTTGAGGGCGAGCTTTTCATCGGCGGACAGGAACATTTTTACCTGGAGGGACAAGCGTGCTTGGTTCTGCCTACCGAAGATGAAGGGGTGATTGTCCATACCTCTAACCAGCACCCTAGCGAGACCCAAAAACTTGTCGCTGAAGTACTGGGCATTCCCTTTCATGCTGTCACCGTTGAAGTACGCCGAATGGGCGGCGGTTTTGGAGGCAAAGAAACTCAAGCATCTCCTTGGGCTTGTATGGCAGCCATTATTGCCCGCAGAACCGGAAAAGCCACACGTATACGTCTACCACGAAGTGATGATATGCGCGCGACCGGTAAGCGACACCCCTTTCATAATCGCTACCGACTAGCCATTAATCGGCAAGGCATCATCCAGGGGGGAGACATAACAGTTATTGGTGACTGCGGATACTCGCCTGACCTTTCGGACGCCATTGTTGACCGTGCAATGTTCCATGCCGACAACGCTTACTCATTAGGCAATGCTCGCGTCACCGGTCACCGAGCTAAGACCCATACCGCTTCTAACACGGCTTTTCGGGGTTTCGGCGGCCCTCAGGGCATGATGATTATCGAAGCTGCAATGGATGATATCGCGCGTAAGGTCGGTGAAGACCCTCTCACCATACGCAAACGAAACTTCTATCGCGACGGGCGAGACGTCACCCACTACGGGCAGTCAGTGGATCAAAAGCAGTTACTCCATACGCTGGTTGATACATTGGAAACCAATAGTGATTACTGGGCGCGCCGTGCGGCTATTAAGGCATTTAATAGCAACAGTCCCATCATTAAAAAAGGGCTTGCGCTAACGCCAGTAAAGTTTGGCATCTCATTTACCGCCCAGCACCTTAACCAGGCCGGTGCGCTGCTGCATGTGTATACCGATGGCAGCATCATGATCAATCACGGCGGCACCGAAATGGGCCAAGGACTGCACACCAAGATTTGTCAGGTAGTGGCTCGCGAGCTTGGCTTGGATTTAGATAGCGTGCGGATTAGTGCAACTCGCACGGATAAAGTACCCAATACATCCCCTACGGCGGCTTCAAGCGGCGCCGACCTCAATGGCATGGCCGCGCGAGATGCCGCCAGTAAATTGCGCGAAAGATTGTTCGACTTTGCCGCGATGCATTTTGAAGGCGGCTTAGACCGAGAAGGCATGCGCCTGGAAGATGGCATGCTGATTGCTGGGATTAATGAAAGCGAGCGTCGCATCCCCTGGGGAGAGCTTGTTCAAACGGCCTACCTCAATCGCATCTCGCTGTCAGAAAAAGGCTTTTATGCGACACCATTGATTCATTACAACCGTGCAACGGGCCAAGGCCGCCCTTTTTATTATTACGCGTTTGGAGCAGCCGTTGCCGAAGTGAGTGTTGACACATTGAGCGGCGAATATTTAGTTAACCGTGTTGACGTGCTACATGACGTTGGCAATTCGCTAAACCCTGCCATTGATATTGGCCAAGTAGAAGGTGGCTTTATCCAGGGAATGGGCTGGCTAACCAGTGAAGAACTTAAGTGGAGCGATAAAGGTATGCTGGTTAGCGACGGGCCTGCGACCTACAAAATACCCACGTTTGGTGATCTTCCCGCTATTTTTAACGTTGAACTATTGGAAGGCCACCCAAATTCCATGGCAAGCCTATATCGTTCTAAAGCCGTTGGTGAGCCACCGTTTATGCTTGGTATCTGTGTTTGGTCTGCACTACGTGATGCGCTTTCAAGCTTAACCGATTACCAACAGTCTCCCCATCTCGACACTCCCGCAACCCCTGAGCGAGTGATGTTGGCTGCAAACGCAATTAGAGAAAAAGCGCTATGACACAGCCCTCAGCAGAAACTTGGCACGCTGCACTCGATCGATTGCAGCGTAGCGGTGTTCCCCACGTGTTGGCCACTCAGGTAACCAGCGCGGGCTCAACCCCGCGTGAGCCCGGCGCACGCATGGTGATCACCCAAGAGGCGATCTATGACACGCTAGGTGGAGGCACTTTCGAGTGGCAAACTATCCATGCTGCTCGAGACTTTTTACAGCAAGGCCGCGCAGGCTTTCACTTAGAGGCATTCTCGCTAGGTGGCCGCAGCGGCCAGTGCTGTGGCGGTTATGTCAATGTGCTGCTGGAAGTGTTTCCTGGTGCCGCTACCAATATCGCTTTATTTGGTGCTGGCCATGTCGGACGAGAGATCGTAAAGCTTAGCGAACCGCTCCCCTGGCAAGTACACTGGTTTGATAGCCGAGCAGATGTATTTAACGAACGCGATCAGCAGCAATCCCGACTCAGTTGCCATACGCTGAGCAGTGCGCAAGAGGGAACTTCAGCCCTGCCGCCCTACTGTCATGCACTGGTATTAACCCACAACCATGATGAAGATTACGCCCTTATCACCGCTTTACTACAGCGCAATGACATCGCCTCGATAGGATTAATCGGCTCTGATAGCAAATGGGCAAGCTTCCGAGGACGACTGCAGCGCGAAGGCTACACCGCTGAAGAAATAGAGCGTGTACGCAGTCCCATTGGCTGTATTCATAACACTAAACTTAGCAACAAAACCCCCTATGCGATTGCTTTGACGGTGGTAACCGAACTGCTTTGGCTAACGGACAAGCCAGCCTCACTAGACATGCGCGGCCTTGAGCCGAACGCAATACGTGCACTTGTTGACGATACGAAAACGACTCAGAGTTAATATGAATTCCTCAATCGATACGCTCATCCGCGCTGAAATTGTCAGCTTTGCACGCGACCCAGGTAATGATGACCTACCTCAGCCAGGTAGCCTAGAGCATTATGGCGATGGGCTACTGTGGCTAAAAGGCAGTCATATTCAGGCTGTCGGCCACTATGGTGATCTCGCTGATCAACTGCCAAGTGACGCCCATGTTATTGATTATCGCGGCAAGTTGATTATGCCCGGCTTTATCGATACTCACGTTCACTATGTTCAGCTAGACATCATGGCTTCCTACGGCCGACAACTACTTGATTGGCTAAATGACTATACGTTTCCTGAAGAGTGCCGTTTTGCCAATCATGCGCATGCAGAAGCGCTATCGAACGCTTTTCTAGATGAAATGCTTCGCGCGGGAACGACAACAGCCCAAGTATTTGGCTCAAGCCATCCTGGCTCAGTGGATGCGTTCTTCACCGCCTGCCAAAAACGTCAGCTACGCATGCTGGTCGGTAAAGTATTAATGGATCGCAACGCGCCTGACGCCCTAATGGATGGCGTGTCTGGAATTGCAGACAGTGAGCGACTTATTCAAGACTGGCATGGCAATGGCCGACTAGGTTATAGCGTCACGCCACGCTTTGCGCCCACCTCTACCAAAATGCAAATGGATGCTGCCGGCGCCCTCTTGCGTAACGACTCTAGCCTTTGGCTACAAACTCATTTGGCTGAAAACAGTGGGGAATTAGATTGGGTAGCTGAATTATTTCCTGGTAGCCGCGACTACTTAGCCGTTTACGAAGAAGCGGGGTTAGTCGGCCCTCGCAGTACCTTCGCGCACGGCATTCATCTGAATAACGATATGCGTAAACGCTTGGCGGATCGAGGCGCCAATATTGCCTTTTGTCCAAGCTCCAATCTTTTCCTAGGCAGCGGATTATTTGACCGAGAAGCAGCTAAACAGACCGGCATGGCATTCACCTATGCTAGCGATATCGGCGCAGGCACCGATTTATCAGGGTTTGGAACGCTTAAGGCAGCCTACCAAGTGGGCCAATTAGGGGGACAGCCTCTTACCGCATGGCAAGGTTTTTACGGTTTAACCCATGGCAATGCAAAAGCGCTTTCCCTAGATACCCATATCGGCCAGCTTGCCCCTTCGTACGAGGCTGATTTTGTAGTCATTGATCCTCATGCGACATCACTGTTGAAGCGCCGTATCCAACACAGCAAAACACTCGGCGAGCGTTTATTTGCGCTGATGATGCTCGCTGATGATCGCGCTATCTATGAAACTTGGTCAAATGGGCAGTGCCAGCACCAACGGGATTAATTTTCAAAGTTAACTCGTCATTCCCGCAGGCCCTTAGCGGGAATCCATGTTGGGCTG